>NZ_RWIO01000033.1:0-43610 GCF_009764655.1 Pseudomonas sp. PB105 | reverse complement strand
CTGCGCAGCAGCCCCAAAACCAGGCAACTTGGTTTTTCTGAAAAAACGCGGTGGCTTTGATGGGGCTGCTTCGCAGCCCAGCGCGGGACAAGCCCGCTCACCACAACAGCCCAGTTGCCATAGGCTCAGCATCCACGGGAAGTTATGTAGATACCTATGCCGGTGAGGGTGCGTGAGTCGGTCAGAGCTGGTAGTGCTTGAGCTCCCTGGCAATCACCATCCGCTGAATCTCGCTGGTCCCTTCGTAAATCTGCGTGATCCGCGCATCCCGGTAGTAACGCTCCACCGGGTAATCCTCCAGGTAACCGTACCCGCCATGTATCTGCATGGCTGACGAGCAGACCTTCTCCGCCATTTCCGAGGCAAACAGCTTGGCTTGTGACGCTTCCGACAGGCACGGCTTGCCGGCACTGCGCAGGCGGGCGGCGTGCAGGATCAGCAGGCGGGCGGCGTTGAGGCGGGTTTGCATGTCCGCCAGCAGGTTGGCCACGCTCTGATGTTCAATGATCGGCTTGTCGAACTGCACCCGGTCACGGGCGTAGGCCAGCGCCGCTTCAAACGCCGCGCGGGCGATACCCAGGGCCTGGGCGGCGATTCCGATGCGTCCACCTTCCAGATTCGACAGCGCTATCGCCAGGCCTTTACCGCGTTCGCCCAGCAGGTTGGCTTCCGGGATCGTGCACTGGTTGAGGGTCACCGCGCAGGTGTCAGACGCACGAATACCCATCTTGTGTTCGGTACGGTCCACCACAAAACCCTGGGTGTCGGTGGGCACCAGGAAGGCGGAGATGCCTTTCTTGCCCAGGCTCGGGTCGGTCACGGCAAAGACGATGGCCAGCTTGGCGCGTTTGCCGTTGCTGACGAATTGCTTGGCGCCGTTGATCACCCACTGGCCTTCACGCAGCTCAGCGCGGGTGCGCAGGTTATGGGCTTCGGAACCGGCCTGGGGTTCGGTCAGGCAGAAGCAACCAATCGCCTGGCCACTGGCAAGCTGGGCCAGCCAGGTTTCCTTCTGCGCAGTTGTGCCGTAGTTGAGGATCGGCCCGCAACCTACTGAATTGTGGATACTCATCAGCGCGCCGGTGGCGCCATCGCCGGCGGAAATCTCTTCGACTGCCAAGGCATAGGCCACGTAATCGACGTAGGTGCCGCCCCATTCTTCCGGGACCACCATGCCCAACAGGCCCAGTTCGCCCATCTTGGCGACCAGGTTGTCGTCGATCCAACCGGCTTTTTCCCAGGCTTGGGCATACGGGGCGATTTCACCCCGCGCAAAGTCGCGCGCCATGTCGCGAATCATCACTTGTTCTTCTGTGTATTCAATGTCTTGCATGATTTATCTCGCAACCTGCTCGAACTGTTGGAAGAAGCTTTCGACATGGGCCGCCGCCAACCCATGCAGGGTGGACGGGTTCCAGCGTGGGGTCTTGTCCTTGTCGATGATCAGGGCACGCACGCCTTCGATCAGGTCTCCGCGCTCGAACCATTGACGGTCCAGGTGCAGCTCAAGGGCAAAACATTGTTCCAGCGTCAGCCGGCGGCCCTTGCGCAGCATTTGCAAGGTGACGGCCATGGCCAGGGGGGAACGGGTCTGCATCAGGTGGGCGGTGTTGAGCGCCCACGCATGGCTGTCGGCAACAGTAACGGCTTGTAATTGCTCGACCATGCTGGGTACATCCGGCAAGCCGAAGAAATGGTCTATCGCCGGGCGCAAGGCCGCCAGCGGCGCATCGGGCAGTTGCTGCACCGCAAGCTTTGCCAGCAGGCCTTGCAAGTCTTTGAGGGGGGAGTCGTGCCAGCGCAGGTGGTCGAGTTTCTGGTCCAGTTCGTCGAGCTTCGCGCTGTCGAGGTACCAGTCGGCCAACCCGCAATACAGCGCATCGGCAGCACGGATCTGCACGCCGGTAACGCCGAGGTAGATCCCCAACTCGCCCGGAATGCGCGGCAGAAAATAGCTGCCGCCCACGTCGGGAAAATAACCGATGGCCACTTCCGGCATGCCCAGGCGGCTGCGCTCGGTGACCACACGCAAATCCGCACCTTGCACCAGGCCCATGCCGCCGCCCAAGACAAAGCCGTCCATCAGGGCGAGTACGGGCTTGCGGTAGTGGTGGATCGCGAGGTCGAGGGCGTATTCCTCGACGAAGAACTCTTCGTGCAGGGTGTCGCCGTTCTTGAAGCTGTCGTACAGCGAGCGAATATCGCCACCCGCACAGAAGGCCTTGTCGCCAGCGCCGCGCAGGACCACGGCGTACACCGAAGGGTCGTCTGACCAGGCCTGCAGTTGCCGGGTCAGGCTGCGAACCATGTCCAGGGTTATGGCGTTTAAACCGGCGGGGCGGTTGAGGGTGAGGTGGCCGATATGGTTGCGGACGTCGGCGAGTACCTCTTCCTGAGGTGTATCGGCACGGCTTGCTTCGGATGAAACCTGAGCAGTCATCTCTAACTCCCTGCTTTTATTGTTCTTTATCAAGATGTTCGCGGACGAACCTTCTCGCGATCCTACCAGCGCAAATTTGCGCAGTACAACCCGGAATCATGCAGGTGGTTGTTGCATTTATGCAGGGTGGCTGTGGCCTCGGTCAGGGCGTGCGATTGGCCAGCACTTCGCCGATGCTGCGACGGCGCGCGTGGGTTTCGGCCGCGTGAATCAGTTGCTCAAGCTCTGCAGGTGCCACATCGTAGAACTGTTCCATTTCGGCGAGGGCCAGCTTCAAGTCGACGGCGGTCACGGCAGGGTCCGGAGCCGCATTGGCGTTATTCAAAACGATTGACGGTGACTCGACAGCGCCCTTGGGATAGCGCGTGCGCGTGGCATTGTTATAGGCCAGGGCACAGGCCAACAGCGCGCCGGCGCCGAGCAGCACGGCGCCCAACTCATGCCAGCCCAGCGCCGCAGAGGCCGGGTCGGCCAGCACCAGCGTCATGGCCAGGCCACCGGCGGGTGGGTGCAGGCATCGCAGCCAGCACATCAATACCACCGACATGCCCGCCGCCAGGCAAGCGCCGCCCAATGTGCGCCCGAGCACGCGCGCAACCAGCAATGCCACAACGGCGGCGCACAGGTAGCTGCCGATGATCGACCAGGGCTGCGCCAGCGCACCGGACGAGACCGCAAACAACAGGACTGCCGAGGCCCCCAGCGGGCCAAGCAGGTGCAACGCGACCTCCATGCCAAACACCTGGGCACAGAGCCAGACACTGAACAGTGTGCCCAGGGCCATGCCAATGGCAGCACGGCTCCATTCGGAGGGACGGGTATTGATTGCAGCGGGGAACCAGCGAGCGAGCATTGAACAGGAATCCATAAACGGCGGGCAAAAAAAAGGCTTGTCTGGTTGCCCGGAAAAGCCCTCTGAAAGTTCCTGCATTTGGGGGAGGAACCTGCGCAGTGTGCCGTGCCCTATAGCGCAGCGCCAATGCATATTAGTGAGGTTTTAATACAAAAATAATGAACTAGACGCGAATGCACTGGGTATTGGGCTTGCCCAGAACGCGGTTATCGGTGTCTTCATTGAACAGCTGCTTCTGCAGGTTTTCCTGCATGCCAGGTTCACCGGCCAGGGGGCCTTTTAGAGCGACGAGGGCATTGCGCAGCGCCATCAGTCGATCCAGCGGCGGAATCGGCAGGTAGCCGATATGCACTTCATCGCGGACCAATGAGGCAGGGGTATTCAGTAAATGATGATTTGGCACGGCATTGTCCTCTCACGAAGCGAGCCGCAGCAGGCGCTGCGCCTTCTAGCGTCCTTGTAGTTATTCATGGCCAGTGGCGGTAGATACTTAACGCACCTGGCGATCGAGTTTAACGTTGGGGTTCGGACGTAGGAAAGTGATATGACACCAGCCTTTACGTATAGGTGCGTAGGAGGTTTCCGCGTGGCAACTCAAGGCTGCGTGGGTTTGACCAGGTGCAGCAGCACATAGGGATTGCGGTCGAACTCACCGGTCAAGGTCGGCGTGAGAGTGGCAAAGCGCGGATCTTTGAGACCTTCAAAGTCCACCTGACTCATCACCAGCCAGGCCGGGCCTTGCAGGGGCGTCAGGTCGGCCGCCTGTTGGGTGAACAACGGCACCTGGTCGCAGTCAAGGTTGACCATGTATTTAATGGCCTTGGCGTCTTTGCCCAAGCCGTGCAAGACCACGGGGGCGCGCTGTTGCATCACCTGTTGGTGAACCCGCAAGGTAAATGTGCGGGTGTCATAGACACTGCGCTCCAGCGGTTCGACCACCAGAATGTACGTGGACCACACTGCCAACACCGCCGCAATGGCCGGACCCACCGGTCGCAGGCGAGGCACGCACCACGCCGACAGTGCCACTGCCTGCAGGACGCCCAGCACACCTAACATCAGCCACAGCTGGCTCAGCTGTTCCGGGTAGCGTGGGCGGGCGAACAGCAGGCCGGCGATCAACAGCGCGGGCAATAGCGTCCATATAACCAGCATCAGCCCGCGCAACCAGGCAAACAGCCGCCCGTGCGCGGTAGAGAAGGGATACGCCGCAATAATCGCCGCCATGGGCAGCATCGGCAGTACATAGCGCGCCTTCTTCGCCTGGGGAATCGACAGGCCAAGCAACACCAGCAAGCCCGCTGCGGCGCAGTACAGCACCAACTGCACGGCCGGGTCAGGTGTGCGCCGCCCGCTGATTGCTACAGCCAGCAGCACCAATAATGCCAATGGGTAGGCCAACGCGTAATTGCCCAAAGAGCTGGTGAAGTAATACAGCACGCCGCTGGAACCTTCGCTGCCATCCATGCGCCCGAGGAACTGCATGCGGATCACATCCTGCATGAAGCCCTCACCGCCACTGAGCTTGGCCATCAGCAACAGCAGGCCGACACACGCCACCAACAGCGCCAGGGCCACCAGGCCGAAGCTCACCAGTTGGCGCCATTGCCGGTTGATCAGGTAATAGCTGCACAGCACGCCGGTAGGCACCACCAGGCCAATCGGGCCGCGTATCGCAAACCCCACGATCAAGAGCAGGAACAGCCAGTGCAGGCGCTTGTCGGCAGCGAAGTGGTCGTGGGCGTAACCGAGGTAGAACACCGTCAAGGTGATGGCGGCGAGCATCTGGTCCAGGGAAACGGCGCGGGTTTCGCTGATAAACGTGGTGCTCAACAGCAACACCGCAATGCTCAACAGGCCCCAGCGCTGGGAGTAGGGCGCCGTCAGGCGATACACCAGAATGACGATCACTGCCGAGGCCAGCGAAGTGGGCAGCCAGGCGGTGAGGCTGGTGACCTGGCCCAAGGGCAGCGACAACAGCCAGGTCATCAGCGTCGAGGTGGCCAGATAATCGGCATACGGCTGGCCGTAAGTGGTGGGGAAAAAGCCCGGCCCATGGCGCAGCATTTCCTGGGCGAACAGCACGAAGCGTGAGTCGAACCCGATAATCGCCTGGTGCCAACTGCCGGCGATAAACAGCAATAACGCCAGCAATCCCAAACCGAGGGATTGGCGGCGGATCGTGGTACTCAGCAACGGCAGTTGGGCTGTGTTCACGTATCAGGCTTCCACGACCTGCGGCACCCACTGCTGCTGCGGAATCGGCAACTGGCACGAGTCGCCCCGGCCAATCGGGAAATATTGGAAGCCCTTGCGCGACAGGCGTTCGCCGTCGTAAAGGTTGCGGCCGTCGAAGATCACCGGGGTTTTCAGGCGCTGGTGGATCAGGTCGAAATCAGGGGCCTTGAACTGCTGCCATTCGGTGCACACGATCAACGCATCGGCGCCCACCAGGGTGGACTCCGGCGTACCCATCAGCATCAGCCGCTCTTCGTCGCCGTAGAGGCGCTGGGTTTCCTGCATGGCTTCCGGGTCGAAGGCGCGTACGTTGGCGCCCGCCGCCCACAGCGCTTCCATCAGCACGCGGCTGGGGGCATCGCGCATGTCGTCGGTGTTGGGCTTGAAGGCCAGGCCCCACAGGGCGAAGGTCTTGCCGCGCAGGTTGCCCTGGAAGAACGCATTGATGCGCTCGAACAGCTTGCTCTTCTGGCGTTGGTTGATGGCTTCCACGGCTTCCAGCAGGTCGCTGGAGCAGTTGGCCTGTTTGGCGCTGTGGATCAAGGCGCGCATGTCCTTGGGAAAGCACGAACCGCCGTAGCCGCAACCGGGGTAGATAAAGTGATAGCCGATGCGCGAGTCGGCACCAATGCCCAGGCGCACGGCTTCGATGTCCGCCCCCAGGTGCTCGGCCAGCTCGGCGATCTGGTTGATAAAGCTGATCTTGGTGGCCAGCATGCAGTTGGCGGCGTACTTGGTGAGTTCGGCGCTGCGCAGGTCCATGAAGATGATGCGGTCATGGTTGCGGTTGAACGGCGCGTACAGATCGCGCATGACCTCGCGGACTTCTTCGCGCTCGCAGCCGATGATGATGCGGTCCGGGCGGCGGCAGTCAGCAACCGCCGAGCCTTCCTTGAGGAATTCCGGATTGGAGACGATATCGAACTCCAAGTGGCGACCCGCGACGTGCAGGGCTTTTTCGATGTGGGCGCGCAAGGTGTCGCCGGTGCCCACAGGGACGGTGGACTTTTCCACCAGAATGACCGGGGCCACCCGATGACGAGCCACGGCATCACCCACCGACAGCACGTATTTCAAGTCGGCCGAGCCGTCTTCATCCGACGGCGTGCCGACGGCGATAAACAGCACTTCACCGTGTTCGACGGCGAGCTTTTCATCAAAGGTGAAATGCAGGCGCCCGCTTTCCAGGTTCTCCTTGACCATCGCGGCCAGCCCCGGCTCGAAGATGCTCACATGGCCTTGCTGCAGCAGCTTGACCTTGTTTTGATCGACGTCCATGCAGATCACATCATGACCGACTTCGGCTAATACGGTGGCCTGTACCAGGCCGACGTAACCACTACCAAATACACTGATTTTCATGGGGCATTCCTGGGGCTTGTAGCACTGGCACGACGAGAGTTGATGATCAGCACACCGAGGATGACAAGCGCCACCCCCAGGGTTTTTGAAACGGAAAAATGTTCGTTGAACACCGGCAGGCTGGCCGCCAGCAGGTACACCAGCGCGTAGCTGATGCTCAGCAGCGAATAGGCGCGACCCAGTGGCAGGTGCTTGAGTGCGCCGAGCCAGCAGAGCATCGACAACGCATAGGCGCAGATCGCCAGGCTCACCACGCCGAGGGCGCCCGGATCAATGCGGGCCGTGAGCCATTCGTTGGGCAGCGGCAAGCGCGTCATGCTCCAGCGCATGCCCAACTGGGCGGCGCTGACCAGGCCGACGCTGCCCAGGGCCAGGGCGAAGCCTTGAGCCCGGCTCATACCTGGCGCCCCAGCAGCACGACGCCGGCAATCACCAGCAGCACACCCAGCCAGTGACGACGGTCGATGGTTTCATGGAACACAAACCGCGCCACCAGGGTGACCAGCACGAAATTCAGGCTGAGCATGGGGTAGGCGATGCCGACTTCCAGGCGCTGCAACACCAGCAGCCACACCAGCAGCCCCAGGCCGAGGCACACCAGCGCCGCCCACAGCCACGGTGAGCGCAGTTTCAGTGCCCAGCCGTCGGGCTGGTCGCGCCAGCCTTCTACAGCAAATTTCTGTGAAACCTGGCCCATACAGGTGAGCAGGCAGGCCGCCAGTAACAACAGCAGGGTGATCACGGCGCCACCTGCGGGAAGATCAGAATCATCAGATTGCCTTGCTCATAGCGCTGACCGTCAGTGGGCAGCAATGCAACTTCGGCAATTTCATCGTCACCTTTAACGCGCATCACCACACCCACCGCACCTTTTTTGCGGGCGTCGCTCATCCACTGCTGGACTTGCCGGGTATCCACCTTGTGATGGGCTGCATCCGGATAAGCGAGGCCGTACTTCACTTCGCCGATTGTGTTGTAGAGCGTCACGTCCGGCCGCTGCAAGCGCCACGACAGCGCCGAGGCCGCACCCAGGTCATTGCTCAGCAACGCGGTGGCCGGCTGCAGCTCCTGCAGGTGATCGATGATGAATTGATCCGGCGTCTTGTTGTAGACCACCGAGTGCGGCAGTGCGGCCGGCAGCAGGGCAACCATCAGCCAACTGCCCAGCGCCGGTGCCGCCCACAGGTGCAGCGGCCGTGCGGCCTGCAACAGGTTGACGATGATCCAGCTGAACAGAAAGGCAAACACCAGCACCAGGCTTAGGGTTTCGTCGCCGTGTGCGTACACCGGCTTTTTCAGTTGAACCCACGTCAGCGCCAGTAATACCGCGACGCCAATCACCAGGTTCAGCCAACCGTTGATCCGCAGCACACGGCCACGGCCGGCAGCGAGTTTGTCCGCCAGGGTCGAGCCCATCAGCAGGGCCAGGGGCAGCAGGCACGGCATGATGTAGGACGGCAGCTTGCCTTTGGCCAGGCTGAAGAACGCCAAAGGCATCAGCAGCCACAGCAGCACGAAGCCGATTTTTGCACTGCGCTTGTCCTGCCACGCCTGTTTGAGCGTTGACGGCAGCAGGGCCACCCAAGGCAGGCAAAACGCGACCAGCAACGGCAGGTAATACCAGAACGGCTCGGCGTGCTGGGCATCGTCGCCGGCAAAGCGCTGGATATGCTCGTGCCAGAAGAAGAAATTCCAGTAGTCCGGCTCTTGCAGGTGCACAGCCAGCGCCCAAGGCAGGCTGACCACAATCGCCACCACCACGGCAACCACGCCGAACTTGAGTAACTCGCCAAAGCGTTTCTGCCAGATCGCGTAGGGCAGGGCGATCAACACCGGCAGCAGCCACGCCAGGAAACCCTTGGTCATAAAGCCCATGCCACAGGCAAAGCCCAGCAACGCCCATGAACCCAGGCGGCCATTACGGGTGGTGCTGTCGAAGCAGAACCACAAGGCCACGCCGGTCAGGTTGACCCAGAAGGTGAACTGCGGGTCGAGGTTGGCATAGCCGCCCAACGCCGCGATGCTGACAAAACTCATGTACAGCACGCTGCTGACCAGGCTCTTGTGCGGGGCATTCCACAGCCGACGCGACACCAGGTACACCAGCAGGATGCTCAGGCCGGTACTCAGGGCCGAGGCGAAGCGAACGCCAAACAGGTTCTGCCCGAAGATCGCCTGGCCCAGCGCGATCATCCAATACCCGGCGGCGGGTTTTTCGAAGTAACGAATGCCCATGAAGTGCGGCGACGCCCACTTGCCGGTCAGCAGCATTTCCTGGCTGATCTGCGCGTAGCGGGTTTCATCCGGAATCCATAAGCCATGGGTGGCCAGCGGCAGCAGGTAAAACACGCCGAATGCCAACAGGAGCAGGGGCAAGGCCCAGCGGCGGATCATGCCTGCTGTACTCCCAGCCAACCCTCGCGGCCGCTCAAGGCGCCGCGTACCAACTGTTGCTGGGGCAGAGTGGTCACGTCCGCAGGCAACAAATCGCCCAGGGGGGTGAAGTGGATGCCGCGCTGCCCAGCCTGGGCAAGCAACTGGCGAAAGTCATTGGCCATCAGAATCCCTTCTACTTCTGCGTGGATTGTGTAGACGTTGAGCTTCGACTCGGCAAACCGGTCGAGGATGAAGCCATTGAAGTCTTTGGCAGCCACCACCGGCCCGACGACTTCGTCGAAGGTCGGCAGGTCCACCGGAATTTGTGGGGTGCCCGCGCTGCCATCGGCCAAGGTCGGTCGAAACAGGCTGGTACCCCGGCAATCACTGTTATAGCGAAAGTTGAAACCTTGCTTGGCTTGCACCACGCGCTCATCGGCACGCCAACCGGCGGCCGCCGAGCAATCGACGCGTTCACCCAGGATGTCGCTCAGAGTGTCGACGCCACGCCGGACCTGCTCGACCAACTGTGCCTCGCTCCAACGCCCGGTATTGGCCTGCCAGCCGTGGTGATCCCAGGCGTGCAGGCCGACTTCATGCCCGGCGGCCTTGGCCTGGCGCATCAGGTGCCCCAGGTCACGGCCAATCGGCTTGCCTGGCCAGGCGGTGCCGGCCAGCAGAATATCCAGGCCATACAGGCCAACGGCGTTGGAACGCAGCATCTTCCACAGGAATTGCGGGCGGATCAGGCGCCACAAATGGCGCCCCATGTTGTCCGGCCCGACACTGAAGAAGAACGTCGCCTTGACCCCGGCTTCATCCAGGGTTTCGAGCAGCTGCGGCACACCTTCACGGGTGCCACGGTAGGTGTCGACGTCAATGCGCAAGCCAGCCTTCATTACTTTTTGTCCGCGATTTCGAGCATGGCTTCACGCAGGAAGAAATCCAGGGTGTTGCCGATGGTTTCGCTCATTTCCACGGTCGGCTCCCAGTTCAGCAGGCGCTTGGCGTTTTCGATGCTTGGCTTGCGGTGTGCCACGTCCTGGTAACCGGTGCCGTAGAACGCCTTGCTCTCGACGTCGCGGAAACCGGCGAACGGCGGGAAGTTGCCGCGCAGCGGATGCGCTTCGAACTGACGCAGCAACTCTTCGCCCAACTGGCGGATGCTGGCTTCGTTTTCCGGGTTGCCGATGTTGATGATCTGGCCGCTGCACGCATCGTTGTCGTTATCAATGATGCGGGCCAGGGCTTCGATGCCGTCGGCGATGTCAGTGAAGCAGCGCTTCTGCTCGCCGCCGTCGAACAGACGGATCGGCGTGCCTTCCACCAGGTTCAGGATCAGTTGGGTGATTGCACGGGAGCTGCCGATACGCGCCGAATCCAGGCGGTCGAGGCGCGGGCCCATCCAGTTGAACGGACGGAACAGCGTGAAGTTCAGGCCCTTGGCGCCGTAGGCCCAGATCACGCGGTCCAGCAGTTGCTTGGAGACCGAGTAGATCCAGCGCTGTTTGTTGACCGGGCCGACCACCAGGTTGGAGGTGTCTTCATCGAAGTACTGGTCCTGGCACATGCCATAGACTTCGGAGGTCGACGGGAAGATCACGCGCTTGTTGTACTTGACGCAGTAGCGCACCAGCTTGAGGTTTTCTTCGAAATCCAGCTCGAACACGCGCAGCGGGTTGCGGGTGTATTCGATCGGCGTGGCGATGGCCACCAGCGGCAGGACCACGTCGCACTTCTTGATGTGGTACTCGATCCACTCGGTGTGGATGCTGATGTCGCCTTCCACGTAGTGGAAGTTGGGGTGGCTGCGCAGGCGCTCGATGGCGTCGGAGCCGATGTCCAGGCCGTAGACTTCGTAACGGTCGTCACGCAGCAGGCGCTCGGACAGGTGATTACCGATAAAGCCGTTGACGCCCAGGATCAGTACGCGGGTGCGGCGCGGCGTGCGGCCGGACTCGGCGCCGCGCAGCACGGAACCGTCCACCAGGCCCAGTTCATTGGCCAGGGAAGGACCGGCCAGGTACAAGCCGTTGTCGTTGCGCTGGCCGAACTTGACCACCAGGGAGTCTTCACCGCAAGCGATGCGCAGCGGGTTGACACTGATCACACGGCCCGGCGCCAGGCCTTCGTTGCCCTTGACCACCTCGGCTTGCCACACGATCAGCTTGTGCTCGCCCACAGCGCAGAAGGCGCCCGGATACGGTTGGGTCACGGCGCGAACCAGGTTGAACAGGGTTTCAGCCGGTTGTTTCCAATCCAGCTTGCCATCTGCCGCGGTGCGGCGACCGAAGCAAGTGGCTTGGCTTTCATCCTGTGCGGTTTCGGTCAGCTTGCCTTGGGCCAGTTGCGGCAAGGCATCGCGCAGCAGGTTGCTGGCTGCTTCACGCAGCTTGGCGTGCAGAGTGAGGCCGGTGTCGCTGCGGTCAATGGTGACTTTCTGTTGGGCGAGGATCGCGCCGGCATCGGCACGCTTGACCATGCGGTGCAGGGTCACGCCGGTCTCGGTCTCGCCGTTGACCAGCACCCAGTTGGCCGGCGCGCGACCACGGTATTTGGGCAGCAGCGAGCCGTGCAGGTTGAACGCGCCTTTGCTGGCGATGGCAAGCAAAGGCTCGCTCAGCAGGTTGCGGTAGTAGAAGGAGAAGATGTAGTCCGGGTTCAGCTTGGCGATGCGCTCAATCCACAAGGGATGGTTGGCGTCTTCCGGGGCATGTACCGGGATGCCATTGCGTGCGCAGAGTTGGGCGACGGAGCCGTAGAAGTTGTTTTCCTTGGGGTCGTCGGCATGGGTAAACACGGCAGCAATTTCGTAGCCGGTATTGAGCAGCGCTTCAATGCCTGCACACCCAATATCGTGGTACGCGAATACAACAGCTTTTGAACTCATGACTGGACCTGATCGGCAGAAGTGGAAGTATGGGAAGACGCCAGGCCGTCAACGACGACCACGGGAGCCGGTGCTGCCGGTTGGTTGCGCAGCACTTTTTCGATAAAGAAACGGGGGCGGGCGCGCACATCGCTGTACATGCGGCCCAGGTATTCACCCAAGAGGCCCATGCCAATGAACTGGCCGCCGGTGAACACGAACAGCACTGCGAACAGCACGAACAGGCCGTCGCCCGCCCAGTCGGCACCGAAGGCCAGGCGCAGGACGATCAGCGCGAAGGCGAACAGCATGCCCAGGGCCGCCAGGCTGAAGCCGACAATGGACAGCAGGCGCAAAGGGGTGGTGGTCATGCAGGTCAGCAGGTCGAACATCAGGCTGATCAGGCGCATGGCGCTGTATTTGGACTCGCCGTGTTCACGCTCGGCGTGGTGCACCAGGATTTCGGTGGTGTGGCGCGCGAAACCGTTGGCCAGGATCGGGATAAAGGTACTGCGCTCGCGGCAGGCGAGCATGGCATCGACGATGGTGCGGCGGTAGGCGCGCAGCATGCAGCCGTAGTCTGTCATGGCCACGCCGGTGGAGCGCTGCACGGCAAGGTTGATCAGGCGTGACGGCCAGCGGCGAAAGGCCGAGTCCTGGCGATTGTTGCGCACGGTGGCCACCACGTCGTAGCCGAGGGCGGCTTGTTCCACCAGGCGCGGGATTTCTTCGGGCGGGTTCTGCAGGTCAGCGTCGAGGGTAATCACCACTTCGCCCCGGCATTGTTCGAAACCAGCCATGATCGCCGCATGCTGGCCGTAGTTGCGGTTGAGGATCACGGCCACTACGTGGCTGCCGTCTTCAGCTGCAGCGTCTTCGAGCAGTTGGGCAGAATTGTCACGGCTACCGTCATCCACCAGGATGATTTCGTATTCGTAGGCCAGTTGCTTGCAGGCTGCGGTGGTGCGACGCAGCAATTCGGGCAGGCTTTCTTCTTCGTTGTAGACCGGGATAACGATCGACACGCAATGAATAGGGTAGGGTTTCAAAGAATCATGACCTCGGGGTAAGTACAACTTGGCGCGTGAAAACAGCAGCAATCATTGGGCGAAAAGGCAGCCCGCTGATAAAAAGGCGGCGCTAAAGATGAAGCATAATCAACAGGTTAGTCGCTAATGCGCGGATTGCCATGAAGTGCTGTGTTTAAGATTAAGCGTAAAAATGTGGAACAGATATGAAAGGCAGATGAAAAACTCGTTTATTTGACAGGCAGACAGCTAGGGTTCAGCTAGTCAACTAAGGTGGGCTGGGGCGATATCGGAACTGTCTGTAAGGCGTTTGGTTCCGGTGTGACACGCCCATCCCGGCTTGGCGTTTTATTCAACAATCTTCTCTGCAATACCCGCCAAGTGCCGGTAAAGTAAGCGCTCTCTTGCCAGGGTGATCGGATGAATAGCGTGCAGCTTTTACGCGGCCAGTTGCGGCCGGTATTGATGGGGTTGTTGATGAGCGTGGCGTGTGTCGCGACCGTACGCGCCGATGAAGGCGTGGCGCTGACCAGCATCGATCAGGTGCCGGAGGGCGTGGAAGTGCGTGGCAAGCAGATCGCCGCCTATACCTGGGACGACCGCCAGGGCAAGAACCTGCTGGTGCTGGCTGAACAGGTCAGCGAGCGGGATGACGACGGCACCCAGTCGGCCTTTGTGTATGCCGCCCAGTACCTGATTGACGGCAACCGCCCCAAGCGCGTGTGGATGCTCTACGACGATGTACAGCATTGTGAGTTCGACGCCTCCCTGCGCTTCGATCAGGGCGCAACCAAGGTCACCGACCTGGCCGGCGATGGCATCACCCAGGCCACTGTGGGCTATTCGCGCACCTGCACCAGCGACGTCAGCCCCAATGAGTTCAAACTGATCATGCACGTGGGCAAGTCGCAGAAGTACCGTTTGCGCGGTGTCGACCGCTACGGCGCCGCGTGGTGGGATGAAGAGGCCGGGGCACTGCGCGGTATGCCGCTGCCCAAGGATTGCAGCATCGCCGGGCAACAGGCGCTGGTCAGCCAGTACAAGGAGCAGGGCACCGAATTGCCATTGCCGGGTTGCTATGGCGATGAGAAGGATTTCGCCAAGGCGCCCGAGGCGTATCTCACGTTCATGCGCCAGCATTGGTTCGCACTGATGCAGAAGCAGGACGCCGAGTGGAGCCAGGCCCAGACCCAGGAACCCACCGAGGATGAAGAAACCGCCCCGTGATTTGGTAAGAGGGGCCGCCCTGCGCTAGACTCGGCCCTCGCCAATTCACTAAATACCTCGATTAAACAATGGCTTGTTCGAGGTATTTAATCCAAAGGCTGATCTATTTTGTCTGAGTCTATCCGCAACCCACTGACCCTCTACCTCACCCGTTTGGCACCTTCCAGCCAACTGACCATGCGCTATGTGCTGCAGGACGCTGCCGACCGCCTGGGCTTCGAGGACATCAACCTTGAAGACATCGACTGGCACCTGCTGCAACCTGAACATGTCATCGCCCTGGTGGCGGCCTTGCGCGAAGACGGCTACGCGCCGAATACCTCATCGTTGTACGTCAACGCGGTGCGCGGGGTGATGAATGAAGCCTGGCGCATGAGCCTGATCAGCCAGGAACATTTGTTGAAAATGCGCACGGTCAAACCCGCGCCCGGTACACGGCTGGGCCAAGGCCGCAACCTGCGGCGCACGCTGATCCGCGAAATGATGGAAGTCTGCGCCGCTGACCCTCGACCACAGGGGCTGCGTGATGCGGCGGTGATCGGCATTCTCTACGGCTCTGGGATGCGCAAGTCGGAATCGGTCAACCTTGACCTGTCACAGATCAATTTCGACGAACGCAGTTTGCGGGTAATCGGCAAAGGCAACAAAGAACTGATCAAGTACGCGCCGGACTGGGCTTTTGCCAAGCTGCAGGCGTGGTTGGCGTTTCGGCGTGAGCAACTGAAGGAGGGGGAGCAGGACGACAGTTTCCTGTTCAATCGCATCCGTCGGGGCAGCCATATCACTCGGGAACGCATCACCAAACATGCGATTTACTACATTGCCCGGCAACGCGGGGAGCAGGTGGGGGTCAAGATCATGCCCCACGATTTTCGCCGTTCGTTCATCACGCGGGTGATCGAGGAACATGACCTGTCGATTGCGCAGAAACTGGCGCATCACACCAATATCCAGACCACCGCCAGCTACGACGTGCGTGACGACAACGAACGCCGTCGAGCCGTAGACCGGTTCGACCTGTAGTGAGCGGGCTTGCCGCGCCGGGCCGCGAAGCGGCCCCAAAACCTACCGACGCAGTACCACTGAATAATCTCGGCAGCTTTATTGGGGCTGCTTCGCAGCCCGGCGCGGGGCAAGCCCGCTCACCACAGCAAGCCCGCTCACCACAGCAAGCTCTCCCTCACCACAAGGATCATGTTCGGCCTTAGAGGATGGGTTTGCCCCCAGTCACCGCATAGCGTGAACCGGAGATGTAGCTGGCTTCATCCGAAGCAAGCAGCACATATATCGGCGCAACTTCCACCGGTTGGCCCGGACGGCCCAGCGGGGTTTCCTCGCCGAAGTGCTTCACATCGTCATCGGTCATGGTCGCCACGATCAACGGCGTCCAGATTGGCCCTGGCGCGACGCTGTTGACACGAATGCCTTTGCTGCCCAGAAGCTGAGCCAGGCCACCCGTGAAGTTGGCAATCGCGCCCTTGGTGGCGGCGTAGGCCAGCAGCGTCGGTTTGGGCATGTCGGAGTTGACCGAGCTGGTGTTGATGATCGAACTGCCAGCCTTCATATGGGGCAGGGCGGCCTTGCAGATGCGAAACATCGCCGTGATGTTGATATCGAAGGTCTTCACCCATTCCTCGTCCTCGATCTCTTCGAGGGTTTCGTGGGTCATCTGGAACGCGGCGTTATTGACCAGCACATCGATGCGGCCGAACTGCTTGACGGTATTGTCGACCACGGCCTGGCACTGGGTTTTCTGCGCAAGGTCGCCGGGCAGCAACAGGCACTGTCGACCGGCTTCTTCCACCCAGCGGGCGGTTTCCTTGGCGTCTTCGTGTTCATCCAGATAGGCGATGGCAACATCGGCGCCTTCGCGGGCAAACGCAATGGCAACTGCGCGACCGATGCCGCTGTCGGCCCCCGTAATCAGCGCGATCTTGTTGGCCAGTCGGCCGGAGCCTTTATAGCTTTGCTCGCCACAGTCGGGGTACGGGTCCATTTTCTTCTGAGCGCCGGGGACCGATTGGGCTTGGGGGGCGAAGGGCGGACGTGGATAGTCAGTCATTTCAATCTCCATAGGTTCCTAAGGGTGCTATGGAGTTAGTAATTTCGTGGCCGGCGATAGTTGTGCCGGATCCCGCCCAAGCCCGACGAATGGTTGGCGCCTCCCCCTGCCGCAGGCCATCAGGGGGAGGGCGGGGCGCTCGCCAGGTGGGCGGGCAAACGGCGCAATGTCCAGATAACCGTGAGCATCGCCGCGACCGCGCAGAGCGCAATGCCGATGATCATTGGCGCCGGCGTGTGGTCGGCAAAGACACCGACCAGTGTCATGGACACAGCGCCCGTGATCATCTGAATCGCGCCCAGCAAGGCAGAGGCCGAACCCGCCACCGCGCCGTGATCTTCCAGCGCCAGAACGCCGGCCGCCGGCAACAGCAAGCCAAGGAAGCCGAAGCCGATAAACAACAGGGTCATCATCAGGGCCAGGCTATCCACCCACAACGTGGTGAGCGCCAGCAGGAGCATGACCGCCGCCACCGCGGTGACCGACCCGCGAATCAACGGCACCAGGCCGAAGCGGGCACTCAGGTGCGCGGTCAATTGGCTCATGGCGAAAAATGACGCTGCATTCAGGGCAAAACACAGGCTGAATTGCGTGGGCGTCAGGCCGAAATACTCGATGTACACAAAGGGTGCGCTGCCGATAAACACAAAGAAGGTAGCCAACCCGAAGCCGCTGACCACCGACAAACCGATAAACACCGGATCGCGCAGCAGTGTCCCGTAACTGCTGAAGGCGTTGCCCAGGGTCTTGCCCAGGCGACGCTCGGGCGGGTGGGTTTCGGGCAATTGCACCGCCGTCATGACCATGCACAACAAGGACACCACCGCCAGCACGGCAAACACTTCGCGCCAACTCCAGAGCGCAATCACCACGCTGCCGGCCAGCGGCGCGAGGATTGGCGAGACACTCATCACCAGCATCAGCAACGACATGAGGCGCGCTGCTTCATGACCGGTGTACAGGTCGCGCACGATGGCCCGTGGGATCACCATGCCGGCGCAGGCACCAAACGCTTGCAGCGCCCGAAAACCAATCAGCACTTCGATGGTCGGCGCCAGGGCGCAACCGATACTGCCAATGGCAAAAATCAGCAGGCCGGCATATATCGGTGGTTTACGGCCGAAGACATCGCTGATCGGCCCGTAAAACAGTTGGCACACACCTACAATCACGAAGAACACAGTGAGGCTCATCTGCACAGCGGCGGGCGAAGCGTGCAGGCTGGCACCCAGGGTTGGCAACGCGGGCAGGTAGATGTCGATTGCGAACGGGCCGACGGCGGTGATCAGGCCCAGCAGCAGGGCCAAATGGGCAATACTTCGAGACATGGGCAGTTCCGGGCGGAGCAAGGGACGGCCAGCTTAAGGGATCCGTGCAGATCCGCAAACTTAGGCTTCACTAACCAGCAACTGTTGCCGATAACGTTCATAGCGGTTGGGCTCCCAACCGGCGGTCCAGGTATGGGGATACCCGCATGACGATCAAATTACGCTTGATGCTGTTGATAGCGACCGGGATGCTCACTGCCCTGGTCATGAGCCTGGCCAGTTACCTGGGCAACGCGCGCATGGGCGAGGCGGTGCAGGCCAACGAAGTGAGCATGACGGTGCTGCGCAACCATATGGAAGCCGACATGATGCACGACGCCCTGCGCGCCGACGTGCTGTCGGCCATGCTGGTGGGCTTGGGGAAAAGCACCAGCACCAAGGCCGAGGTCACCAGTTCGCTCAAGGAGCATGCCGAGCACTTTCGCCAGGTACTGGGCGACAACCTCAAGCTGCCGTTGGATGAAGCCCTCAAAGCCAGCCTGGAAAAAATCAAACCCAGCCTGGATACCTACGTCAGTGCCGGTGAGCGCATCGTCGCGCTGGCGTTGGAAAATCCCGAAGCTGCTCGCGCAGAACTAGACAGTTTCAACACCGCGTTCAGCCACTTGGAAGACCAAATGGCGGCCCTGAGTGAACTGATCGAAACCAAGACCCAGCAGACCGGCGAGGGCACGCGTCAAACCATCAGCACCGCCAACTTCACCCTGGGCACGGTGTTGATTGCCAGCCTGTTGCTGTTGTTGGCTCAAGGCCGCTGGGTCATCCTGAGCATCATGGGGCCGCTGCAAACGGCTAGTCGCATCGCGGCGAGTATCGCCAGGGGCAACTTGAGCGAACCGATTGTCGAACCCAAGCGCAAGGATGAAGCCGGCACGCTGATTCTGAGCCTCGCCACTATGCAGCGAGACTTGCGCGGCATGATCGAAGTGGTGCGCAGCAACGCCCACGGCGTCAATGGCATGAGCGAACAATTGAGCCACGGCTGCCATGAAGTCGCCGGCAGCAGCCAGCAACAAAGCGCGGCCGCCAGCACCATGGCGGCAGCAGCCAGTGAAATGACGGCGAGCATCGAAGAAATCACCCGCCACGCCGGCCGCGCCCTGGACATGGCCAACCAGGCTGAAGCCTTGGCCAAGGATGGTGGCCGAGTCATCCACCAGGTGGTCAAGGACATGGATGGCATTGCCCGTTCGGCGCAGCAATCGGCCCAAGTGATCCGTACGCTGGACAAGGAGTCCGAGGCGATTTTCAGCATTATCCAAGTCATCAAAGGCATTGCCGACCAGACCAACCTGTTGGCCCTCAACGCCGCGATTGAAGCGGCGCGTGCAGGTGAACAAGGCCGGGGTTTTGCCGTGGTCGCCGATGAAGTGCGCAGCCTGGCGGGCCGCACCAGTGCCTCGACCCAGGAAATTGCCAGCATGGTCGCACGCATCCAGCAAAACACCCGGGAGGCGGTGACCAGCATGGAGGAGGGCGTCACACAAGTGGACAAAGGCATGGCAGTGACGGCGGAAGTCGAACGGGCAATCCGCGAGATTCTGCAGGCCACGTTGAACACCACAGAGTTGGTGAATGACATTTCGCGCACTATTGGCGAGCAGAGCCTGGCCAGTAATGAAATCTCGCATCAGGTGGAAATGATCGCCGGCATGTCGGAAAACAACAGCCGCGTGATTGGGCAAACGGCGTCGACCACGGATGAACTGTCCAGTCTGGCGGGTAAATTGTCGCAATCGGTAGACCGTTTTCAGCTTTGACGTGGGCAGGGCCGGAACACTGTTTATATAACTCAACTAAATAGATATTTAGTTGAGTTATATCATTATTGAATAACTGAGGCGGCGTCCGGCGAGGGGGCTTTCTTGGCGGCCTCACCGAAAACAACGCGCATATTGACGAAATAACCGACGATTCCCCAGTGTTTGTCGTCGTCACGCACGATCACTTTCTCTTGGACAGTAGCCGTGGCAAACGTCGAGGCGAACTCGATCACTGCGTAATTTCCGGCGGGTGCGTCCGGCATCTGATCAATAAAGCCGATGGCGTTGCTGTTGCGGCGTGCCGGGATCGTTTGCAGTGACCTTGGGCGTGTTGTTGTTGAAGCTGATATCGCAGCCACTGAGCAAGCGATGCGAGCGAGAACACCAAGACTGCAAGCAGCTTCATGCAAAATCTCCAAGACACTGATCGACATCCGTTGCGACGAGTAAAGATGACACGTGAAGGAGTGCCATCAGGCCGGTGAAAAAGGCTGGCGTGGTGCGTGAATTCTTCAGCCCTACGCCTGGCAGTCAGATACATATGGTTACGCATAATGTATATTATGTTAAATCATGTTTCTATATCGCGTACTCCACTGATTGACTCACACCACTCTCTGAATCTCAGCCACCACCTGCATCGTTGCCTCTTCGATCGTTCCTTCATTACGGCACAACACCCAGCCATGTTCGGCAGCCGCCTGCTCAAACGCCTGGGTGCTGGCAACATGTTCTTCCAGCGCATGCATGACCGTACTGCTTAACCCGCGCCGTCGTGCTGCCGCTCGCGCCCATGAGATCTCAGGCGCGGTGACGACACCGACGTGCAGGTCTGGCACTCGCACGTTTCGATCAAAGTTCAACTGGAGAATCTCTGCGAACGGCACGGTCCGGCGGAACGCTGCGTCCGATGGGTACCAGCGATCAATCAATATGAGGCTGTCCCGTGGCTGTTTGGGCAGCACGTGCTGAGTGATCCACGCCCGACTCTCAGCAAAACGCTCGCAAACCCTCAATTCCAATTCCCGACTTGGATGTCTGACGAGTTCGTTGACGAGGGCCATCGTTTGCGCTCGATGTGGGTCACTTTTGCTTTCGCAAAGCCGGATCACCTTCAGGTTGTCTGCCCTCAGTACGGTCGTGACGGCCTCCAAAAGCGTAGTTTTGCCAACGCCCTTGGGCCCATCCAGGGTAATAAACAGCTGAGAACTCATTCTTCATACATCAGTTGAAAACCGATGCGCACTCTAGCATCACTCGCGCACGAACCTCGGAATCGCAAGGCCCAGGCTTTCGCGCAACGTCGTGCCTTCATACGCCGTGCGATACACACCTCGCGCCTGTAACAAAGGGATCACTTCCTGGGTAAACCGCGTGAACTGCTGCGGATGCCCTATATAAATGTTGAACCCATCCACAGCCCGTGCTTCGAACCATTCGGCCATTTTCCGTGCGACGGTTTCAGCCGATCCCACAAAAGCGCCCGGACGCAACTGCCGGCCAAACTCCACGGTCTGACGCAACGTGAAGCCTTTTTCCCGTGCATGGTCTGCAATGCGTTTGGCGGCAGTAAAGAAGCTGCTGCGTGCCGCTTCCAGACTTTGCTGTGGAAACGGCGCATCGAGGTCGTACTGGCTGAAATCATGCCAGCCGAAATTGCGCCCAAACTCCTTCAGTGCGAGCTCAAAGCTATGGTCGGTCTGATGATAGTGCTGCTCGATTTCCCGCGCGTGTGCATCGGTGTCGCCGACATAAATCTCGGCGCCCGGCATCACCAGCAATTGCTCCGGGTCGCGCCCCTGTTGCACCGCCCTGCCCTTTATATCCTGATAGAAAGCCTGGCCCTGCTCGATACTCGCAGCATGGGTGAAGATCACATCCGCCGTCGCAGCACCCAGCTCGCGGCCCTGCTGCGAATCACCGGCCTGGAAGATCACCGGTTGGCCTTGCGCTGAACGTTGGATATTCAACGGGCCGACCACCGAAAAGTGTTCGCCCTGGTGGTTCAGGCTATGCAGCTTGCTGGGATCCAAAAACTGCCCGGTCGCCCGGTCACGCACGAATGCATCCTCCTCGTAGGAGTTCCACAACCCCTGCACCACCTGGACGTGTTCGACCGCGCGGCCGTAGCGTGTGTCGTAGTCGTAGTGTTCATCCCGGCTGTAATTGCCCGCAGTACCGGCATCGCCGCTGGTCACCACGTTCCAACCTGCACGACCTTTGCTGATCAGGTCCAGTGAAGCCAGGCGCCGCGCCACGTTGTACGGCGAGTTGTAAGACGTGGTCAGCGTGCCGACGAGGCCGATATGGCGGGTGCTCACGGCGAGCGCCGATAACAGGGTCAGTGGTTCCAGGCGATTCAGGTAATGGGACGGCGAGCCCGGCGTGATGAACTGGCTGTCGACGATGAATATGAGGTCGAACAGCGCCGCTTCGGCCTGACGCGCAATGTCGATGTACCAGTCGATGTTGACACTGGCATCCGCTGGCAGCTGCGGGTCAAGCCACAAGTTGTGGCGACCCGGCCCGCCGCTGCCCATGGTCAGGGCGCCCAGTTTGAGTTGTCGTTTGGTCATTGCAGAGGCTTCCTGTTCACGGCTGTTTATTGGCAACGGCAGGCTGCAAGGACGCCGTGAACGAGTCATCGAACAGGCTGGCGGCCGAGTAAGACTTGACCAAGCCCTGGCCGGTAAAAAAGTCCACGGTCTTTTGCGCTTCAACGGAAGATTGGGCGGTCACGGGCTCTACGGTGGTGCGCGCACGGGCAAACCAGGTTCGGGCGATATCCGCGTCCGCTCGGGTACGTTTGGCCCACGCATCGGCGTAAGCATCGGTGTTGGCCGGCGCTTGGCGAGCCCAGTCACGGGCCTTTTTCAGGCGCTGCAGAAAATCGTTGATGGGCGCCCGTTTGGCGTCCACGGCACTGGCGTTGGCGGCAATGAAACTCTGTGCTGGAATCAACCCTTCAGCCGTGGCGAGCACCCGCGCACCTTGGCGTTCCTGTTGTGTCACGTAAGGTTCCCAGGTCGCGATGACGTCAACCGAGCCGCCTTCCAGCGCATGGGAGGCGTCCAGCGCGCTGAGATAGCGCAGCTCCAGCGAGTCGCGGGCCACGCCGGCTTTATCCAGCGCCGTCAGCAGCAGTTGCTGGCTCCAGGAGCCTTTCCATATCGCCGCACGCTTGCCCTTGAGATCGGCAAGACTCTTGATGGGCGAATCCTTGCTGACCAGGATGGCCACGCCGTCGAGGCTTTGCCGGCTGACCGCAATCACTTTGATCGGCGCGCCCAATGCGCCCAGAAACAGCACCGGCGCATCCCCCAGCAGGCCTATATCCAGGCTGCCGACGTTGAGCGCCTCAGCAACCGGCGACCCGGCGGTAAATTGCTTCCATTCCAGGGTATAGGGC
This sequence comes from Pseudomonas sp. PB105, assembly GCF_009764655.1. Lineage (NCBI taxonomy): Bacteria > Pseudomonadati > Pseudomonadota > Gammaproteobacteria > Pseudomonadales > Pseudomonadaceae > Pseudomonas > Pseudomonas sp. PB105. Next base: position 20,655 of record NZ_RWIO01000033.1, on the reverse strand, counting down.
AAATCATCAAGCACCCCCGCCGCTTCCATCACGGCCTGGGCGTTGTAGCTTTGGTCACCAACCACCAGCGTTTGCGCCGTCGCGGTCAGGCTCAGCAAGGCGGCGGCCAACCCGGCCGTCAGTGTTGTCAGGTAACGCACGTTCGTCTCCAGATGCCTTGTCAGGCAGTTCAAGTCGATCCGTGCGTACGGTCTCGGTCGGGTTAACAGGAATAATCTGCGCCATACGATGAGGCGCGCCACGGCCGCTGTAAAATACTGATAACGCATAACGTAATTCTATAATAATGTCTTATGTGCATTTCTAGGTGAGCGTGCTACATCTGTTTCGCGCATACCCCATGCTCAAACGTCATAATCCCCGGCCCGCCTGCATGGTAATCTCGCGCGACCACGAATAGACATAAGTCGTCATATGACGATCAGAGCCAGGAAAGAACATGCCCAAAAAATCTCACTCAGCGCTGCGCCGTAACTTCCGCGAATTGCTTGCCAAACCGAGCTGCGTTGAAACCGCTTCCGTATTCGACCCCATGTCCGCGCGCATCGCGGCAGACCTGGGGTTTGAAGTGGGTATCCTGGGAGGGTCAGTCGCGTCGTTGCAGGTATTGGCGGCGCCCGATTTTGCGTTGATTACCTTGAGTGAGTTCGTTGAGCAGGCCACGCGCATCGGGCGTGTGGCCCAACTGCCGTTTATTGCAGATGCCGACCACGGCTACGGCAACGCCCTCAACGTGATGCGCACCGTCGAAGAACTAGAGCGCGCCGGCGTGGCCGCATTGACGATTGAAGACACCTTGCTGCCGGCGCAATTCGGGCGTAAATCCACTGACTTGATTTCCATCGAGGAAGGCATCGGCAAAGTCCGCGCCGCCCTGGAAGCCCGTGTCGATCCTGAGCTGTCGATCATTGCCCGGACCAATGCGGGTGTATTGCCCACCGAAGCGGTGATCGAACGCACCCTGGCCTATCAAAAAGCCGGTGCGGATGGGATCTGCATGGTGGGTGTGAGCGACTTCGAACACCTGGAAAAGATCGCAGAAAAGCTCACCGTCCCCTTGATGCTGGTGACTTACGGCAATCCCAAGCTCAACGACGCCCAGCGTCTGGCTAGCCTGGGCGTGCGCGTGGTGGTTGCCGGGCATGGCGCCTATTTCGCGGCGATCAAAGCCACTTACGACAGCTTGCGTGCCCAACGCCAGTTAACCCACAGCACCTCCAACCTCAGCGCGACCGAACTGACGCACACCTACACGCTGCCCGAAAGCTACGTGGCGTGGGCTGAAGAGTTCATGGACGTCAAAGAGTAGGTAGCAGTCCCAACGCGGGCTGTGCGACGATTCGACAAGCCCGCTCACCACAAAAGCTGATCTGCTCCCCGCTATCAGCCAACCCAACCTACGGCAGTCTTGGGAATCACCTCCGACTCATCCAGCTTCGACGCAAACATACTCACCGCCTGCACCGCATCGCTGGTGCTGGTGCGAATCTGCAAGATCACCGAACCTGCTTGGTCCGCCAGTTGAACGCCACGTTGCGCGCCTTCTTGGGTGGCATTCATGCTGGTCACCGCGTCGCGGGTTTCGGAGAGGATCATGCCGATCATCTCGGCGATTTCCGCCGTGGAGCGGCTGGTTCGGCCAGCCAGTTGCCGGACTTCGTCGGCCACTACCGCGAAGCCTCGGCCTTGGTCGCCGGCCCGTGCGGCTTCGATGGCGGCGTTGAGTGCCAGCAGGTTGGTCTGGTCGGCAATGCCACGAATAGTGTTGACGATCGCGGTGATTTGCTCGGAACGATCGCCCAGTTGCCCGACCAAACGCGCCGAGGAGCCGATGTTTTCAGCAATCCGGCGCATCTCCGTGGCAGTTTCCTGAATGACCTGGGTGCCGTGCTCGGCAAACCGTTCGGTCTCGGACGAGATGTGGTAAGCCCGCGAGGCGCCACGGGAGTCTTCTTCGAACTTCTCCACGCGTTCGGTGATGTCACTCGCGAACTTGACGATCTTGAGCAGCTTGCCGTCGCCGTCGTAGACCGGGTTGTAACTCGCTTCCAGCCACACGACCCGGCCATGTTTGCCGAGGCGTTTGAATTGCCCGGTGAAGAATTCGCCGTTGTTCAAGCGGCGCCAGAAGTCGGCGTACTCGTGGCTGTTGATCAAGGTGGGTTCGCAAAACAGGCGGTGATGTTTGCCTTTGAGCTCAGCCAGCGAATACCCCATGACGTTCAGGAAGTTGGCGTTGGCATCCAATACCTGGCCGTTCAAGTCGAATTCGATGACAGCCATTGCCCGGTCCAGCGCCGCCAGTTTGCTGCGGGTAGCCGCTTCCTGTTCGACGCTGGCGGTGATGTCCAACGCGTACTTGACCACTTTCAATACCCGGCCACCCTCATCCAGGACCGGGTTGTAGCTGGCCTCAAGCCAAATGGTCTTGCCTTGGGCATCCACCCGCCTGAACTTGCCCGACACAAACTTGCCGGCCTTGAGGTCCGCCCAGAACTGGCCGTAGGCCGGGCTGCTGGTGAGCGCCGGCAAGCAAAAATCACGATGGGATTTACCGGCCAGCTGCTCGCGGCTGTAACCCAGCGTCCGCAGAAAGTTGTCGTTAGCGGTTAACACCTTGCCATTGAGGTCAAATTCGACCACGGCCATGGAGCGTTCGAGTGCTGCAATCAGTCCCTTGTATTCGGTGACTTCGGCCGTCCTGGCTGCCAGTTCTGTTTTAAGCGTTGTATTGAACATGACGTGAACCTCAACCGTGTGCAGAAGCTATCTCTAACTCGCTATCGGCGGCTGAATACGCGACTTTACGCGGCGTTGATATTTATTTTCTGGCGTCAAAAAGCTGCTCCCGCGGGTTTGCCCAAGCGGCTGATTTCGGGGACCATGGGCGCCTTTACGAACCGTCCAACGAGAGGCAACCATGGCCAACCACGACCTGTCCTACACCCCCGATCCTGATGCCGATTCCATCTCCTCCGACGTGATCGGTTTCAACGGTATCCTGGTCTCCACCCAGATCCCGACCCGCGCTGACGGCAGCCTGGAGCTGGGCGATATCACCTTGCAATGCGAATGCACCCTGCAAGCCCTGAAAGCCGCGCTGGAAAAGGCCGGCAGCTCCATGGACCGGGTGATGCACCTGACCATCTATCTGACGGATATGGCCGATCGCGCCGCGTTCAACGAGGTCTACAAACGCTTCTTCGCCAAGCCGTGGCCCGTGCGTGCGGCGGTTGGCGTGGCTGCGTTGGCGGTAGAAGGCATGCGCGTGGAAGTGACCGCGATGGCCGCCAAGGCCTGAGTGCGTGCCGGTCAGGCATTTCACAGCTACAATGCGCGCCTCAACCGTGACAAGCCTGACTAAAAAAACTATGTCCATGCCCAAGCATCACCTGGAATTGCTCAGCCCTGCCCGCGATGTCGCCATCGCGCGCGAGGCGATCCTGCATGGCGCTGACGCCATTTACATCGGCGGCCCCAGTTTCGGCGCTCGCCATAACGCCTGTAACGACGTGAGCGATATCGCTCAGTTGGTAGAATTCGCCCACCGTTACCATGCGCGCGTCTTCACCACCATCAACACCATCTTGCATGACAACGAACTGGAACCCGCACGCAAGCTGATCCATCAGCTCTACGATGCCGGTGTCGACGCGTTGATCGTGCAAGACCTGGGCGTAATGGAGCTGGATATCCCGCCCATCGAGCTGCACGCCAGCACCCAGACCGATATCCGCACCCTGGCCCGCGCAAAGTTTCTCGATCAGGCCGGTTTCTCGCAGTTGGTGTTGGCCCGTGAGCTGAACCTGCAAGAAATCCGCGCCATTGCCGACGAGACCGATGCCGCCATCGAGTTCTTTATCCACGGCGCCCTGTGCGTGGCGTTCTCCGGGCAGTGCAACATCTCCCACGCGCAAAATGGCCGCAGCGCCAACCGTGGCGATTGCTCCCAGGCCTGCCGCCTGCCGTACACCTTGAAAGACGATCAGGGCCGCGTCGTGGCCTTTGAAAAACACTTGCTGTCGATGAAAGACAACAACCAGAGCGCCAACATCCGCGCCCTGGTCGAAGCCGGTGTGCGTTCGTTCAAGATCGAAGGCCGCTACAAGGACATGGGCTATGTGAAGAACATCACCGCCTATTACCGCCAGCGCCTCGACGATGTGCTCGAAGACCGCACGGACCTCGCCCGCGCATCCAGCGGCCGTACCGTGCACTTCTTCCTGCCTGACCCGGAAAAAACCTTTCACCGTGGCAGCACCGACTATTTCGTCAGCGACCGCAAGATCGACATCGGCGCCTTCGATACCCCGACCTTCACCGGCCTGCCGGTAGGGACCGTGGAAAAAGCCGGCAAGCGCGACCTGCAAGTGGTCACCCATGAGCCGTTGTCCAACGGTGATGGCCTAAACGTGCTGGTCAAACGTGAAGTGGTGGGGTTCCGCGCCAACATCGCCGAGCCCAAGGGCGAGTTCGAGGAAGACGGCCAGAAGCGCTACCGCTACCGCGTCGAGCCGAACGAAATGCCCGCCGGCCTGCACCAGTTGCGCCCGCACCATCCGCTGAACCGCAACCTCGACCATAACTGGCAACAGGCACTGCTCAAGACCTCAGCCGAGCGCCGTATCGGCCTGTCGTGGGTGGCGCGCCTGCGTGAAGAGCAACTGGAAATCAACGCGACGAGCGAAGAAGGCATCAGTGCTGGCGTTACCCTGCCCGGCCCGTTCGGCGTGGCCAATAAGCCTGAGCAAGCGCTGGATACCCTGCGCGACCTGCTTGGCCAACTGGGCACCACCGAGTACCACGCAACGGATATCAAGCTGGACGCGCCCCAGGCGTTCTTCATTCCCAACTCTCAGCTCAAGGCATTGCGCCGTGAAGTGATCGAAGCACTGACGGCTGCCCGTGTCGCCGCCCACCCCCGTGGTGGACGCAAGGCCGAAACCACCCCGCCGCCGGTGTACCCGGAAGCGCATTTGTCGTTCCTGGCCAACGTTTACAACCAGAAGGCCCGCGACTTCTACCACCGTCACGGCGTCCAGATGATCGACGCGGCGTTTGAAGCCCATGAAGAAACCGGCGAAGTGCCGGTGATGATCACCAAGCACTGCCTGCGTTTCTCGTTCAACCTGTGCCCTAAACAGGCCAAGGGTGTGACGGGCGTGAAAACCAAGGTCGCGCCGATGCAATTGATCCATGGCGACGAAGTGCTGACACTGAAGTTCGACTGCAAACCGTGCGAGATGCACGTGGTGGGCAAGATCAAGGGGCATATCCTTGGCCTGCCGCAGCCGGGCAGCGTGGTTGAGCATTTCAACCCGGACAAAATCATCTTCCAGGGCACGCACTGACACTGCGGGAGCGGGGCCACCACCAGCCCCGCTGCAACCCGGCAGCCGCCAGCAGAATCGTTGCCACTCCCAGCCATTGCAGCCAACCCAGTTGGTGTCCGAATGCAATCCAGTCGACACCTATCGCCGCTATCGGGTAGATAAACGATAGCGCGCCGGTCATGGCCGTCGGCAGTTTCTGGATCGCGCCGTACAGCAACACATACATCAACCCGGTGTGGACCACACCGAGGGTGACCAACGCCGGCCAGGCATAGCTCGTCTGCGGCAAGCTGTTCCATGGCACCAGCGGGGCCAACAGCAATGCGCCGGTGATCACCTGGATCAATGCCAGCAAATGCGGCGGCACGCCCTTCAAGCGCTTGATGATCAACGCCGCGACCGCATACAAAAACGCCGCACCCAACGCCAGCGCGACGCCCGCCATATAATCCCCGCCACTGCCTTGTTGATCGCCATGGGCCGTGACGATTGCCAGCATCCCCAGGAACGCCACGCTCAGCCAGGCCAGCTTCTGCAGGGTGATCCGTTCGCCAAGAAACAGCGCCGCCAGCATGACCAATATGAACGGCTGCACGTTGTACACCGCCGTACTGATGGCGATGGACGCACGGGAATAGGATTCAAACAGCAGCAGCCAATTACCGACGATGGCCACGCCGCTGAGCATCGCCAACCCCAGCTTGGCCCAACTGAGCAGGTCCAGGCGCAGGTAACCCAGCAGCGCACAGACCAGCAGTAACGTCAGCCCGCCGATCACGCAGCGCCAGAACACCACTTCGATCACCGACACGCCCGATACCAGCACAAACCAGCCAATGGTGCCGGAGATCAGCATGGCGGCGACCATTTCCCACAAACCGCGACGGATGGATGTGTCCATGATTGAAGCTCCTCAAGTGAGGCTCAATTATGGCAATCTGCTGGGTGGCGGCTCCAGCGACTAAATCAGGCCAGATGCCCGGATCACCTTTACTTATTAGGCGAATACCATGATTGACACTATCGACCAGCAACTGATCACGGCGCTGATGGACGACTCGCGATTGTCGCTCAAGGTGCTCGCGGGCATTACCGGGCTGTCCTCGCCGAGCGTCAGTGAACGCCTGCGCCGCCTGGAAGAGCGCGGCGTGTTGACCCACTACACCGTAAACGTGGACCCCAAGCACTTCGGCTATCTACTGCAAGCCATCGTGCGCATCCGCCCCCTGCCCGGCCAATTGCAGGAAGTGGAACGCCAGATCCAGGCGATCCCCGAGTTCACCGAGTGCGACAAGGTGACAGGCGAAGACTGCTTTATCGCCCGCCTGCATGTGCGCACCATGGACCACCTCGACAGTTTGCTCGACCGCCTCAACGTCTACGCCGAAACCAACACCGCCATCGTCAAGAAAACCCCGGTGAAGCGGCGTTTGCCGCCGTTGGCGGACTAGATGCCAAGTACTCCCGTCGCATCCGTAGCAGCTGTCGAGCGCAAGCGAGGCTGCGTCAGCGCAGTGTCAGGCACACCGCACACTCAGCCCCGCCAAAGCTCGGGGGATATTGATTGCTTCAACTACGCAGCGCCTGCGCAGCCCTCAGTAAGCCTCGAAATTGCACATACCGCGCCTCCAGCACTGGCTGTTGTGACTCGTCGGGCAGGTAGCGCGCCTTGACCGGCATGCCCTTGGCCAGCAACTCCTCGCCCTGCCCCACCGCCAGCAACCCCAGCTTCGCCGCCCCGATACACGCGCTCAACTCGCTGCCGTGCAGGGTATGAATTTCCCGCTGAAGGATATTGGCCAACAACTGCGCCCAATACTCGCTACGTGCACCACCGCCCACCAGCGCACAGGCGCCCACGCTGGCACCGGCCGATTGCACGGCGCGCAACGCATCCAGCAAGCCAAAGCCAACGCCTTCCATCACCGCATACCCGAGCATGGCCGGTGTGCAGTCGTGCCCCAGGTTCATGAAACCGCCACGCAACAAGGGATCGTTATGGGGCGTGCGCTCCCCGGCCAGGTACGGCAAAAACAACGGCGTGTTCAGCGGCACCGCCTGGGTGATCGGCAATTGCGCCTGGACCTGATCGAGCAACGTTTGCTCATCCGCCGTTCCGGTCAGTCGCGTGACCCAACGCAGGCAACTGGCGCCCGCGAGCATGGCGCCCATGGTGTACCAGCGCTCGGGCAACGCATGGCAGAAGCTGTGAACTGCGCTGGCCGGGTTGCCAGCGGCATGATCGGTAATGGCCACAATCGCCGCGCTGGTGCCGAGGGTGATGAAACCGTCACCGGCGTTGATTGCACCGATCCCCACAGCGGCCACCGGGTTATCACCGCCACCACCGGCAATCACAACGTCTGCTGAAAAACCGAGGTCACTCGCGGTCACACGCGCACTCGGCGCACCACCTTCCACCAGCCTGGGCATCTGCGCAGGCGTGAGGCCTGTTGCGTGCAGCATCGGGGCGAACCACTCGCGGCGCGCCACATCCAGCCACAATGTGCCGGCGGCATCCGACATCTCGCTGATGCGCTCACCACTCAGGCGCAGACGCAGGTAGTCCTTGGGCGACAGCACGCAGTCAATCGCCTTGAACACGTCAGGCTCATGCCGCTGCAGCCACAACAGCTTGGGTGCGGTCAGCCCGGCCATGGGCAAACTGCCGGTGACGTCGGCAAACGCCGACCCCAGTTGCTCGGCTTCGGCCACAGCGCGGGAGTCGTCCCACAGGATCGCCGGGTACAGCACGCGGTCGTCATCACCGAGTAAAACCGCACCGTGCATCTGCCCGGACAACCCGATACAGGCCACACGGGCAAACGCCTCATGCCGACGCAATTGGTCCAAGGCCTGTAGACAGGCCTGCCACCAGTCTTCAGGGGTCTGCTCGGACCAGCCGCTGTGGCGCCGCGACACACTCAAGCGCACGCCGGCATGGGCCAGCACGGCACCGTCGGTGTCCATGAGGATGGCCTTGAGTTCAGAAGTGCCGAGATCAATACCGAGGGAAACAGGACCGTTCATACGTGGGTTATTCCAATCAATCACAGCCGCAGGAGTTACGTAATTGCAGGGTCGGCGCCAGTCGTACGCTCTGCGGCGGCGAGCTGGGCGAAGCCATGCGTTGCAGCAGTAAGTCCACCGCACGTGCGCCGAGGGCCTGGACCGGCTGTGCGATCAGGCTCAAGCGCGGCACGAAGAAATCCGCCCAATCGAAATCATCGAAGCCCACCAGGGCCATCTGCCCCGGCACCTCGATCTGCGCCTCCCGCAGTGCCTGCATGGCACCGAGGGTCATCAGGTTATTGCCGGCCATGATTGCCGTAGGCGGCGCAGCCAGGCGCAGCAACTGCACGGTGGCCTGGCGTGCCGGCTCGGTGTTGGAGCCGCCGTTGACCAACAATTGCGCATCAAACACCAGCCCCGCCGCCTGCAACGCCGCTTTGTACCCGGCCACACGCTCATCCGTGGTGCTGAACCCGGCACGCCCGGCAATGAAAGCGATACGGCGATGCCCATGGGCAATCAGGTGTTCAATAAGGGCCTGGGTCGGCTGCGCATTCTCCACCCCGACCTGGTCGAACTGCTCACTCATCATGCGATCCACGAGCACCGCCGGAATCTCGTTGGCCTGCAAATACTCCAGGGCCATCGAGCCGTTGGACGGCGCCAGCACAATCCCGTCGACGCGCCGGTGATGCAGCGCCGTGACCACCCGCAACTCTTGCTCCGCGTCGTCATGGGTATCGACAAACAGCATCATGTAGCCGTGTTTGGCGCACTCGGTTTCAATCGCGTGCACGGTTTCGCTGAAGTAATGGTTGGACAACGCCGAGATCGCCACGCCAATGGTGTTGGTACTGGAACGGGCCAGCGAGCGCGCCAGGGTATTGGGGATATACCCCAACGCCTGGATCGCCCGCTGCACCGCCTGCACCGTGGCCGGGCTGACTTTGCGGGTGCCGTTCAACACATGGGACACGGTCGAGGTCGACACCCCCGCCCGGCTTGCCACGTCATCCATGGTGACCACGGCGCGGTTCCTTTCAATAGATCAATGTTTACTCGACCAGCCGCTGTACGTACCGACGTTGTCGCGTGTGATGAGTTTGGGGGTGAGCAGGGTAACCGCTTCGGCCGGGGCTTTGTCATTGAGAATGTCATTGCCCACATTCACCGCGGTCTGGGCCATGGCCCAAGGGTCCTGGCTGGCAGAGGCCTGGATCTGGGTGTCGGTCTTCAGGGCGTTCTCGATATCCGGCGCGCCGTCCACCGAGGTAATGATGATGCCGCTGCGCTTGAGCTGCTTGGCCGCCAGGTCGCTGCCGATAGCCTGCGGGTCGTTGATCGCGAACAGCCCGTCGATTTTGGCGAAGCGCGTGAGGTAACCCTGCATCACATTCAAGCCGCCTTCGCGCGAGCCCTTGCCGTCCTGGTCGTCGGACAGCACCTTGATCTCCGGCGCCCCGGCCAGCGCCGCCTTGCAGCCTTTGACGCGGTCGGTCACAGCGGTGACTTGCGGGCCGTTCTGGATAATCACATTGCCTTTGCCCGAGAGCTTGTCCACCAGGTACTGGCAGGCGAGCTTGCCGGCTTCGACGTTGTCGGTCTGCACGGTAGCGTTCACGCCTTTTGCGTCGACGTCCACCGCGACCACGACGATCCCGGCGTCGCGGGCCTTCTTGATCGCCGATGCCATGGCGGAGGGGTCCACGGCGTTGATCAGAATCAGGTCGACCTTGGACGAGATGAAGTTATCGATCTGTGAGAACTGCTTGCTCAGGTCATAGTCGGCCGACACCGAGGTGACCTTGACGCTGGGGTTCAGCTCCTTGGCGCGGGCGGTTGCGCCGTCGGCCAGGGTCACGAAGTACGGGTTGCCCAACGAGCCCATGCTGATGCCCAGGGCTTTGAGTTCACGGGCCTCCACGGCTTGGGACATCAGGGCAGCCAACGCAACGACGGGGAACAGGTGTTTAAGCTTCATGGTGATCTCTCTTGTGATTGTTGTATGAGTGAAATCAGGTCCGCGCACCGGACTGGCGATAACGATCCAGCGCCACCGCGCCAATGATCACGATGCCCTTGATGATGTACTGCCAGATATCCGAGACGCCCAGCAGCACCAGGCCATTGGTCAGCACCGCGATAATCAGCGCACCGATCAAGGTGCCGCCAATGGTGCCCACGCCGCCGGTAAAGCTGGTGCCGCCGAGGATCACCGCCGCAATCGCATCCAGCTCATAGGATTGCCCGAGTTGCAGGCCATTGGCCGCGAACAGCCGCGAGGCGCTCATCACCGCACCGAGCCCGGCCAACGCACCGGACATGGCATAGACAAACAGCAGCACCTTCCACACCTTGATCCCGGACAGCCGCGCCGCCTCTGGATTGCCGCCCACCGAATAAATCTGCACGCCCATCACCGTGCGGCGCAGGATGAACCACGACAGCGCCACCACCGCCACGGCGATCACCACCAGCCACGGCACACCCAGGATCGAGTCGTTGCCGATAAATGCAAACGGCAAGTCGGGGTTGAACACCGTCTTGTCGTCCGCCAGCAACCGCGCCAACCCACGCATGGCGGTGAGTGCACCGAGGGTGACGATAAACGGCGGCAGGCGCATAAAGGCGATCAACCCGCCGTTGACCAGCCCCAGCAGCAGGCCAAAGCCAATCCCGGCGGCAATCCCGAACATGCCGAACTGCGGCGACATCGACGCCTGCAACGCCACCACAGCGGATGCCGCCAGAATCGCGCCCACCGACAGGTCGATGCCCGCCGTGAGGATCACAAAGGTCATGCCCGCCGCCAGCACCACGTTGACCGAGGCCTGCTGGGTGATGATCGACAGGTTCTGCACCGTCAGGAAGTTCTCGCTGGCCAAGGCAAAGCCCACCAGCAGCAGGATCAGCACCGGCAACATGCCGACCGTGCGCATCAGTTCGCGGGCGCGCTCTGCCTTGCCTGTTGTTGCAATCATTGAATCAGCCATGGGCAACCACCTGATCGCCACCGGTGGCGAGGTCAATAATACGTTCCTGGGATATAGCGTGGCCCGAGGCCCCGCCGACTTCGGCCACCAACTGGCCTTCGCGCATGATCAGCACCCGGTCGCAGGTGCCGATGATTTCCGGCAGCTCGCTGGAAATCACCACGATGCCCACGCCGGCCTGGGCCAGTTGGTTGATGATGCGGTAAATCTCGGACTTGGAACCGATGTCCACGCCCCGGGTAGGTTCGTCGAGGATCAGCACGTGGGGCTTGACCTCCAGCAGCCGGGCCAGCAACACCTTCTGCTGGTTGCCGCCGGACAGCGCGCCCACGTTGACCTTGCCCGACGCCACGCGAATCGACAGTGACTTGATGGCAGCATTCGCGCGCTGCGCCGCATGCCCGCGATCGAGTACGCCACCTGCGTGGGCATCCGGCACGCAAGCGCAGACGTTGATGTTGTCGGCCACGCTCATGTCCAGGAACAGGCCCTGGGCCTTGCGGTCTTCGGTGAGGTACACCACGCCGGCGCGAATCGCGTCCGCCGGGGTGCGCAGTTGGGTGACGGTTTTGCCCACCACTTCCAGGGTGCCGCTGGTGCGTGGGTCGGCGGCAAAGATCAAGCGCGCCAGCTCCGTGCGCCCTGCCCCGACCAGCCCGGCGATGCCCAGCACTTCACCGGCGTGCACGTCGAAACTGCAGTTGCGCACGCGCTTGCCATCGGCCATGTCGCGCACGCGCATCACCACGTTGCCGGGGTTGTAGGCGGCGTGTTCCTTTTTATAGAAGCCGGAGAGGTCGCGGCCCACCATCATCTTTACCAGCACCTCGGCCGACAGCGCGTCGCGGGTCAGTTCGCCGATGTACTGGCCGTCGCGCAGCACCGAGACGCGGTCGGACAACTCGTAGATTTCGGCCATGCGGTGGCTGATATAGATGATCGCCAACCCCTGGCTGCGCAGTTGCTTGATCAGCGCGAACAGGCGGTCGGTCTCGCGGGACGACAGCGGCGTGGTGGGTTCGTCCATCACCAGAATCCTGGCGTGGGCGTGCAAGGCGCGGGCGATTTCCACCAGTTGGCGCTCGGCTATCGACAGGCTGTTGACCTGGGTGCTCGGCGTGAACTCCGCGCCCAGGCGTTGCAGCACTTCGATGCAGCCAGCCTGCATGGCCTTGCGGTCGATGGTCCAGCCTCGGCGCAGTTCGCGGCCCAGGTAGATGTTCTCGGCCACGCTCAGGTTCGGGCACAGGCTCAGTTCCTGATAGATCACGGCGATGCCGAGGGCTTTGGCGGTGGCGGGGTTGTAGGTGGCGATGGCTTGGCCGGCAATGCGGATTTCGCCGCCGGGATCGGCCTGGTAGGCGCCGGAGAGGATTTTCATCAGCGTCGATTTGCCGGCGCCGTTCTCCCCCATCAAGGCGTGGATTTCGCCGGGGTAGACCTTCAGGCCGACACTTTTGAGCACGCGCAAACCGTTGAAGGTTTTGCTGATGCCCTGCATCTCAAGCAAGGGTTCAAGGCTCATCAATGAGCTCCTGGTTTTATTATTTTTGTGGTCGAGCGAGGACGACTCTAATTCAGATACATTTGCTTACGCAAGCGCTTGCCTACGCCTTTTATCGATTAGTGAAACGTTTCATCAACGCACAAAATTAAAAACACCCAAATGCAGACGTATCACACCAAACGGATACGGTTAGCCATCAAAGCGCCATAATCTCTGCTATTGTCCAAGCACCTCATCTCCTCCTCGTCGCGTCATTGCGATCTTCTGTGAGCATGCTCTGCGCCCTCGCCTGCTGACGAAGGCGGGCCTGAAGTTCACGGAACGCGCTAACGATGGAAACACCTGGAATCACGCCGCCGCAGTCACGCGCGGAAAAAATCGTCGAATTCAAACGTCAGAAAACCCTGCTCAAGACCGGTGCCCTGCAAGACGCCATCTTCAACAGTGCTTACTTCTCCAGCATCGCCACCGACGAAAAAGGCGTGATCCAGATCTTCAACGTCGGCGCCGAACGCATGCTCGGTTACGCCGCAGCCGATGTAGTCAACCGCATCACCCCCGCCGATATTTCCGACCCTGCTGAGCTGATCACCCGCGCCGCCGCCCTCAGCCAGGAGCTCGACACGCCCATCACGCCTGGCTTCGAGGCGCTGGTGTTCAAAGCCTCGCGGGGCATCGAGGACATCTACGAGCTGACCTACATCCGCCAGGACGGCAGTCGCCTGTCCGCCATGGTGTCGGTGACGGCGTTGCGCAATCGCAATGACACCATCATCGGCTACCTGCTGATCGGCACCGACAACACTGCGCGCAAACAGGAAGAAGCCGAGCGCAAAGGCTTTGAGCGCGCCCTGGAAGAAAAAAACCTGGAGTTGGAACACGCCAACCTCATGAAGTCCGAGTTCCTCGCGACCATGTCCCACGAACTGCGTACGCCGCTGAATGCGGTGATCGGTTTTTCCGAGGCGTTGAAGGACGGCCTGGTGGGCGACATGAGCGAGATCCAGCGCGAATACATCGGCGATATTTTCACCAGCGGCCAGCACTTGCTGTCGCTGATCAACGACATCCTCGATTTGTCCAAGGTCGAGGCCGGGATGATGGACCTGGAGCTGGAGCCGGTGGAACTGGCCGGCCTGTTGGCCAACAGCCTGCTGATCGTGCGCGAAAAGGCCGCCCTGCAGCGCATCCAACTCAAACTCGACAGCCAGGACGACCTGGGCACGTTGGTGCTGGACCTGCGCAAGACCAAGCAGATCGTCTACAACCTGCTGGCCAATGCGGTGAAGTTCAGCGCACACGGCAGCGACGTGACCCTGGCGGTACGGGAGGTCGGCCGCGCGCAAGTCGGCGAGGTCCCCGGCGATTGGCCGGTACACGGCTTTGCCCTGCAACCCAGCGTGCACCAGCGATTCCTTGAGCTGAGCGTAAGCGATAGCGGAATCGGCATCGCCCCGGATGACATGGGCAAGCTGTTCAAGGCCTTCAGCCAGATCGACAGCAGCCTGGCGCGCAAATTCGAAGGTACCGGGCTGGGCCTGGCGATGGTCAAGCAACTCACCGACCTTCAGGGTGGCAGCGTTGCCGTGGCCAGCCGCGAAGGCCTGGGTGCGCGTTTTGTGGTGTGGCTGCCGCTGCATCGTGCGATCGACACAGCGGAGGCCACATGCCCGAAATCCTGATTGTCGAAGACAACGAAGCCAACATGCGCCTGGCGCGCTTGTTGCTGGTCAACGCCGGCCACAGCGTGTTGTGGGCCGCCGATGCCGAGAGCGGCCTGACCATGGCCCGCGAACACCAGCCGGCGCTGATCCTGATGGATATTCAATTGCCAGGCATGGACGGCCTGGCAGCCACCCGATTGCTCAAGCAAGACCCTCATACCGCGCACATCCCGGTGATCGCCCTCACCGCCATGGCCATGAAGGAAGACCGGGAAAAAGCCCGGTTGGCCGGGTGCGACGCGTATGTCAGCAAACCCCTGCGCTACAAGGAGCTGTACCAGGAGATCGACACCCTGCTGAACCCGACCCTCACTCCTCCTGTATGAGTCCTCTCCATGGCCAGCTCACCCGCAACGCTATTGATCGTTGACGACGAACCCCAGGTTCGCAAGTTGTTGGAAACCCTGCTGCATCACGAGGGCTACGTGACCCAGAGTGCCTGCTGCGGTGAAGAGGCCTTGCGCCTGGTGGCGCAGCAGCCGCCGGACCTGATCCTGCTGGACATCATGATGCCGGGCATGGACGGCTACGAGGTCGCCAGCCAGCTCAAGGGCAACCCGGCCACGGCGAACATCCCGATCATCATGCTTTCGGCGTTGAGCGACGCCAGTGCGCGGGTCAGCGGGTTGGAGACGGGCGCTGAAGAGTTCATCAGCAAACCGATTGAACGGGTCGAGTTGTGGCTGCGCGTGCGTAATTTGCTGCGGCTCAAGGCCCATGGCGACGAGCTGAAAAAACACAGCATCATGCTTGAGCAGCAACTGCACGCCGATGACACCACCCTGTTTACGGTGCACGACCTCGCACGCCAAGACATGGAAAAAGCCCTGCGCGGCGCGGTTGAACGCAATGAGTTCACGCTGCATTACCAGCCCAAGGTCGAGGTAGCCAGCGGAACAGTCTGCGCCTTGGAAGCCCTGCTGCGCTGGGACCGGCCCGGCTATGGTGCGGTCTCGCCCGCGGTGTTTGTGCCGATCCTGGAGAGCCTGGGCCTGATCGTACCCGTTGGGCGCTGGGTCATTGAACGGGCTTGCGAACAGATCGCCAGGTGGCAGCGCAGCGATATCGGTGCACGGGAGGTCTCGGTGAATGTCTCCGGCCTGCAATTGATCAACGGCGACCTGATTGCCGACATTGCGCGAATCCTCGCCAAAACCGGGGTTGAAGCGCACTGGCTGGAGGTTGAATTGACCGAAGGCTCACTGATGGAAAACACCCAGCGCACCATCGCCAGCCTCCAACGTTTGCGCGCCATGGGCGTGAAGATCTCCATTGACGATTTTGGTACCGGCTATTCAAGCCTGGCCTACCTGCGCCGCTTTCCCCTGGATACATTGAAGATCGACATCGCCTTTATCCGTGAAGTCACCACTAACCCGCAGGACGCGGCGATCACCCGCACGATTATCGAACTGGCCCACGGACTGGGCTTGCTGGTCGTCGCCGAAGGCGTAGAAACCGCTGCACAACTGGCGTTCCTGAAGGAGGCCGGGTGTGATCAGATTCAAGGTTATCTCTACAGTCGGCCACTGCCAGTGGAAGCGCTGGAGCAACTGTTGCTCGCGTAGGGCACGCATGACACATCGAAAAAAACTGAATTTCGCACCGTACCGCAGCTTCTAACTGTCAGGACCAGCAGCGCGAGAAATGCGATGAAGAAGATCGGCCAGCGGTTGTATGAAGAGCGCCAACGCCTGGGGTATTCCCAGCAATACCTGGCTCAGGCCGGCGGCGTAACGGCGCGGGAACAGCGGCAGTATGAGCTGGGGGAAGATATGCCGCGCGCCGATTACCTCGCCGCGTTGGCCGCTGAGGGCGTGGATGTGGTGTACGTGATTACTGGCAAGCCCAGCACTGTTATCTCCATCAGCCGTGCGCAGGCGCAAACACTGATCGACAACCGCGTGCTGGGTCAGGAATTGCCGCCGGACGGGCAGGATGAAGGCGATATCTACTTCATCCTGGACCCGTCGTCACGGGACACATCGGATCAATCCTGATCCTCGGTATTGCCTACGTCCGCCGCTTCATCCAGATCATTCAGCGGCACTTCAGCATCATCCATCAATGAACCTGGGTCTTCATTGCCCGGGTCGTTGAGTTCTTCGTCGAGTTCTTTTGACATGACCCTCTCCTCTATCCGCCTTGTGTGTCGATGTCCGCATCGGTTTCAGGCTTTTGCTCAGGCTCAGGCTCGAAATCGGGGCTATAAGCGTTCTCCTCGGCTTTGGGATCACGCTCGGCATTCCGGTCTTTTGGTGCATCCGCAGCCGTCGACGGTGCTGGCTCGCCGCCATCAATCGCCGGGTCGTTACGGTTGCTGGTTTGCGGGTCGTCAGTTGTGCTCATGGTGCTCACCTCTACTTGGCCTACCTGATGTTAAGGCGCTGCGAGGCCGCTTGAAGTTCCGTTCGATTGCTTAGCGGATGGGATTGTCGATCTGGATGTAGAACGCATACATCCCCAGCAACAGCCAGAACGCCATGAACAACCACGGTGCGCGCATCGAAAACAACAGCGACTTGCGATAGCCCTTGTGGGACGACTCCACTTCCGAGAACAGCGGCGACTCGTCATAGGCCAGGCCCATCACTGGCTCGCTGCGCAGCAGCTCGCTTTGCTTGTAATGCCAGTGATCAATGATGTCGTAGGCCGCACGAATGCCCGGCCAGGCGTTGAGCGAGCTGAGGATGCCCAGCACCGCCAGAAAGACCGGCACCACCAGGGTAAACAGCTTGCCCCACTCCGGATTGAGATTGCCCATGCCCGATACAAAGGCGATGACCAGAAACGACTGCGCCGTGAGGTACGCATCGGTGCGGTTGGCGAGGATGCTGGTTTCGTACTGGATCTCGCGGCGGTAGAAGTCCAGGCGGTCCTTGGGTGAACCAAAGATCTTGGCGCTGTGTTCGCTGTGATCGGTCAGCGCCGCTTCCGGTGTGTGCGGAGAGATGATTCTGGGCACGATCGTGCTCCATTAGGCTTCGAGTCCTGTTAGAAAAACCTGGCGCGGGTGAAGTTCAAGTTTGTTGCGCACCAAACAAGGGCGCCCATTGCCTCTTTGTGGGGATTGGGCCTGCTCGTCGCTGGAGTGCGCAGCGATGCGATTCTTTTTGGGGGCTGCTGCGCAGCCCGGCGCGGGGCAAGCCCGCTCACTACAAGGTCATTGAGCACGCGGGCATGGGTTTCGGCACACGCATTGCTTAACCCATTCATCTGCCCGTAAACAGGAGCAATCGTTACCCCCCGACCCAGAGCCGACCTCATAAGAAAGTAAGGACCAGGCCTGCTGGCACTCTGCGCCACAGGCTCATAAAAACATGCGTTTTTTAAAGCGGCAGTGCCACCCCCCACGCAACCCTGGGCACTGACAAGGTACTGGAATGGCTCGATCTTTCTTTGATGAAATGAATGACGCAAATGGCGTATGCCGTGCGCACTATCAGGATTTCTCCCGCTGGCTGGCCAACACGCCGCCGGAACTGCTGGCCCAGCGCCGCCGCGAGGCCGACCTGCTGTTCCACCGCGCCGGGATCACCTTCACCCTCTATGGTGACGAGCAAGACACCGAGCGCCTGATCCCCTTCGACATCATCCCCCGCAGCATCCCCGCCAGTGAGTGGAGCGTGATCGAACGCGGCTGTATTCAGCGGGTCAACGCGCTGAACATGTTCCTCGCCGATATCTACCACGACCAGCGCATCATCAAGGCCGGGATCATTCCGGCGGATCAGGTGCTGGGCAATGAGGGCTATCAGAAGGCGATGGTCGGGCTGGACCTGCACCGCGATATCTACTCGCATATATCCGGCGTCGACCTGGTGCGCGACGGCGACGGCACGTACTACGTGCTCGAAGACAACCTGCGCACTCCCAGCGGCGTGAGCTACATGCTCGAAGACCGCAAAATGATGATGCGCCTGTTCCCGGAAGTGTTCGCCAAGCAGCGCATCGCACCCGTGGACCACTACCCCAACCTGCTGCTCAAGACCCTGAAAAGCGCCAGCCGCCTGGATAACCCCAACGTGGTGGTGCTGACCCCTGGCCGCTTCAACAGCGCATTCTTCGAACATGCGTTCCTGGCGCGGGAAATGGGCGTGGAGCTGGTGGAAGGCGCCGACCTGTTCGTGCACGACCTCAAGGTCTTCATGCGCACCACCGACGGTCCCAAGGCGGTGGATGTGATCTACCGGCGCATCGACGATGCCTTCCTTGACCCCCAGGCATTCAACCCGGACTCAATGCTCGGCGTGCCTGGCCTGGTCGCGGCCTATTGCGCCGGCAACGTGGTGCTGGCCAACGCAATAGGCACTGGCGTGGCGGACGACAAGTCGATCTACCCCTACGTGCCGGCGATGATCAAGTTTTATCTGGATGAAGAGCCGATCCTGCAAAACGTGCCGACCTTCCAGTGCCGCAAGCCGGATGAACTGTCCCATGTGCTGGCCAACCTGGGCGAATTGGTGGTCAAGGAAACCCAAGGCTCCGGCGGCTACGGCATGCTGGTCGGCCCCGCCTCCACCGCCGCCGAGATCGAGGACTTCCGCCAACGCATCAAGGCCCGTCCTCACGCCTATATCGCCCAACCGACCCTGAGCCTGTCCACCTGCCCGACCTTTGTCGAAAACGGCATTGCCCCGCGGCATATCGACCTGCGGCCCTTCGTGCTTTCGGGCAAGGAGACCCGCCTGGTGCCCGGTGGCCTGACGCGGGTGGCGCTGCGTGAGGGCTCGTTGATCGTCAACTCGTCGCAAGGCGGCGGAACCAAGGACACCTGGGTGGTGGAGGGCTGAATCATGTTGAGTAGAACCGCCGCAGATCTGTACTGGATGTCCCGCTACCTGGAGCGCGCCGAGAACCTGGCGCGCATGCTCGAAGTCAGTTACTCGCTGTCGTTGATGCCGCAAGCCGGGCACACCGATGGCCTCGACGAACTGGCCATGTCGTTGCTCAGCAGCGGCACCCTGGACAGCTACCTCGAACGCCATGAAACCCTGGACGCCGAGCGCATGCTGCACTTCTTCGCCCTCGACGAAGAAAACCCCGCCAGCATCTACAACTGCCTGCGCGCCGCCCGTGGCAACGCCCACGCCGTGCGCGGGCGCATCACCGCCGATATGTGGGAAAACCTCAACGCCACCTGGCTGGAAATGCGCAGCATCGCCGCCGGCGGCCTGGCGCGACACGGCATCAGCCACTTCTGTGACTGGGTCAAGCAGCGCTCGCACCTGTTTCGTGGGGCGACGTCCGGCACCATCATGCGTAACGACGCTTACCGGTTTATCCGCCTGGGCACCTTCGTTGAGCGTGCGGACAACACCTTGCGGTTGCTGGATGCACGCTACGAGATGTTTGGCGAAGAGTCGGAAGAAGTCAGCGACCTCTCGGCACGCGGGTATTACCAGTGGAGCGCCCTGCTCCGTGCGCTTTCGTCCTTCGAGGCGTATACCGAGCTGTACCCCAACGCGCTGAATGCGCGCTCGGTGTCCGAATTGCTGTTGTTACGCAGTGATGTACCGCGTTCGTTGCATGCGTGCATCGAGGAGTTGAGCCATATCCTGGCGGACCTGCCCGGCAGCTATGGCCGTGCGGCGCAGCGCCTGGCGGCGGAATTCGAGGCACGGCTGCGCTATACCGGGATTGATGAAATTCTTGAAGACGGCCTGCACAGCCGTCTCACGGACTTTATCGACACCGTGCGGGAATTGGCGCGGGCGATCCATAGTTCTTATCTGGAAGTGGTCTAGCGCTGGCGTAAAAAATCCAGCAGCAGCCGGTTGACCTGCGCAGCCTGCTCGTTCTGGATCCAGTGCCCGCAGTTGGCAAAAAACATGCTGTTCCAACTGCGGGGCGGGCCCTGCTCGGGGCCGGCGACGCGTTGCTCGGTGGATTGGCTCATGAGGCATAGGAATCTACACAACTCTTAAAGGTTGACACCGAACCCTGTGGTGAGCGGGCTTTTTGTGGTGAGCGGGCTTGCCCCGCGCTGGGTGGCGAAGCCGCCCCAATCCAGGCACCGCGTTTTTTCAGTCATAACCCATTGGCCGGTTTTGGGGCCGCTTCGCAGCCCAGCGCGGGGCAAGCCC
>NZ_RWIO01000032.1:0-118071 GCF_009764655.1 Pseudomonas sp. PB105 | reverse complement strand
CGATGAACTGAAGCAACTTGCTGCCGAAAACTGCGTAACTCATTGTTTACCAAGGAGTTTTCCGTTTCGACTGCGCCGGAAGTGGGGCGAATTATAGGCTTCCAGAATCTGCGGTCAAGCGTTAATTTGGTTTTTCTATCAAACCGCCCATATACCCCCTTATCCCTCTATATATAGACAGCCAACCGCACAAAAGTGAGCAATATATTGCTCAAAACCGTACTGTTAAGCATCATAGCGAACTCTGACTATCAAATATGACCTTGGACGCACACCGCCAATGACCACCTCCCCCCGCGGCCTGGCCTCTGCATTGTTTCCTGTCGGCCTACTGCTGATTGCCATGGCTTCCATCCAGTCCGGAGCCTCTTTGGCCAAGAGCATGTTCCCGATTGTCGGCGCACAAGGCACCACCACCCTGCGCCTGATCTTCGCCAGTGTGATCATGCTTCTTATATTAAGACCGTGGCGCGCCAAATTGACCGCCAAGTCCCTGCGCACCGTGCTCATCTACGGGATGGCCCTGGGCGGCATGAACTTCCTTTTCTATATGTCATTGCGCAGCGTACCTCTGGGCATCGCTGTAGCCCTTGAATTCACCGGGCCGCTTGCTGTCGCCATCTACGCGTCACGCAGAGCAGTAGATTTCCTGTGGATCGCCCTTGCGATAGTCGGGCTGCTTCTTTTGATTCCGATTGGGGAAGCCAGCAGCGGCATCGACTTGGTCGGCGCAGCGTATGCATTGGGGGCCGGCGTCTGCTGGGCACTCTACATACTGTTCGGACAGAAGGCCGGTAACGACAATGGCGTCCAGACCGCCGCATTGGGCGTGATGATCGCCGCCCTGTTTGTCGCGCCCATCGGCATCGTGCATGCCGGAAGCGCACTACTGACCCCTGCGCTGATTCCAATAGCCATCGGCGTCGCCATCCTGTCCACCGCCCTGCCCTACACCCTGGAGATGGTAGCGCTGACGCGTCTCCCCGCCCGAACCTTTGGCACCCTCATGAGCATCGAACCCGCATTCGGCGCGCTTTCAGGCCTGTTCTTCCTGCAAGAGCACTTGTCCCTGGCGCAATGGCTGGCCATCACCTGCATTATTCTGGCCTCGGTAGGCGCGACGCTGACGATGCGCAATGACTCGAAACCGTTGGTTCCGGCAGATTGAATCATCTTTGAATGTAGCTCTGGCATTTGCCACTCATTTAGGCCATGTTTAAGTGGTAAACGAATGTCATTAATGGAGTTTTTCGACAGGGACAGCGCGAACGCTACACTCGAGAGCGAGTAAAGCCGGCTTCAAGTATTGCGAAGTGGCTATTAAGGATGGGAATGAAACGAATTTTGATACTGTTAATGATCGTGGCCATTGCTGGCTGTGCCGCGACTACCAAGACAGAAGTGAAACGTGGCAAAAAAGGGCTGCATATCAACTGCTCAGGCCTGTCCTCCTCCTGGGACCAGTGCTACACCAGTGCAACCAACTCGTGCGGCACCAAGGGTTATCGGGTTATCGCCAAGTCCGGTGACAACTCAGAGGAACCGGGGGACTACCCCTTCGGACTCAACCCTGCCGGCTACACCAGCCGCAGCATGATCGTCATCTGTAAGTAATCGCCTTCGAGCAGTCACCGACGACTGCTCAGTGCGTAATCAGCGCTCGATTAACACTCATCCTTGAACGCCGCTTGCAGCAGATCGCAAGCGGCGTTTGCATTAGATCAAATAGCCGCCGTACGCAGTTGTAACCACTCAAGCCCTGCGCCATCGAGCAAAGGGCTCAAGCGTTCACGCACCTGCGCGTGATACGCGTTGAACCACTCGCGCTCATCCGCCGTGAGCAGCGACGGCTCCAGGCAACGAGTGTCTATCGGGCACAAAGTCAGCGTTTCAAACGAGAGGAACTCCCCAAACTCGGTCTTGCCCGCTTCTCGGTTCAATACCAGGTTCTCGATACGTACGCCCCAACGCCCCGGACGGTAAGTGCCCGGCTCAATGGATGTGATCATCCCAGGCTGCATTGCCGTTTGCGGCGCAGCGGCAGCCTGGTAGGCGATCACTTGGGGACCTTCATGCACATTGAGGAAATAGCCCACACCATGCCCAGTACCGTGACCGTAGTCCACGCCTTCAGCCCAGATCGGCGCACGGGCAATGGAATCCAGCAACGGCGACAGAATCCCCTTGGGGAAATGCGCACGGGACAGCGCAATAACACCCTTCAGCACTCGGGTGCAGTCTCGTTTCTGTTCCTCACTCGGCGTACCGATAGGCACCATTCTCGTGATATCTGTCGTACCGCCCAAGTATTGGCCACCTGAGTCAATCAGCAGCAAGCCATCACCTTCGATCACCGCATGCTCTTCTTCAGTGGCATGGTAATGCGGCATTGCGCCATTGGCGTTGAACGCAGCAATGGTATTGAAACTCAGCGACACATAGTCGGGGCGACGCGTGCGCGCAGCAGTCAGGTGTTCATCGATGGTCAACTCCGTGATGCGCTCCCGGCCCAGCGCACTGTCCAGCCAGGCGAAGAATTCGCACAGCGCCGCGCCATCCTGCTCCATGGCCCGGCGGATATGTTCCGCATCTGCCAGACTCTTGCGGGATTTGGCCAACGTAGTCGGGTTAAGCCCTTCGATCAGCTTGACGCCAGCATCGAGGTTTTCCAGCAACCCGGCGGTTACGCGGGCGGGGTCAACCTGCAAACTGTCCCCCCCAGGAATTCCACGCAGGCCATCCGCTACCTCGCTGTAGTCGCGCAAGGTCACGCCATCCTGTTCGAGCACAGCACGCAGATCCGCGTCGATTTTGCTCAGCGCCACGAATAACGTGGCCTGCTGTTGATTGATCAACGCAAACGACACAAACACGGGGTTAAACGAAACATCACCGCCACGCAGATTGAACAGCCAGGCGATGTCATCCAGGGTCGCAATGAAGTGCCAATCGGCGCCCTTCTCTTTCAAACTGGCGCGCAGTGCAGCGAGCTTCTCGCCGCGGCTGACGGTCGCTTGCGGTGGCAGATGGGCATAAATCGGTTGGCTCGGCAGACTCGGCCGGTCTGTCCAAACCGCATCAAGCACGTCGATATCGGTGCGCAAACGCGCCCCACGCTCCGCCAGCCTGGTGCCCAGGGTGCGCGCCGAAGCGACGGCCATTACCGCACCATCCACCGCCACCACACCGCCTTCCGGGGTTTGCTCGGCCAGCCACTCGAGCGGCCCCGGCTGACCTGGTTGCAGCTTGACCAACTCAATGCCACTGCCGTTGAGCTCCTTGGTCGCCTGTTCCCAGTAACGGCTATCCGCCCACACGCCAGCGAAATCCGCGGTGACAATCAGCGTCCCCACCGAGCCATGGAACCCTGACAACCATTGACGACCCTGCCAGTAACCCGGCAAGTATTCGGACAAATGCGGGTCCGCCGACGGTACCAGCAGGGCGTGGATGCCCTCGCGGCTCATCAGTTCGCGGGTGTGCGCCAGGCGCTGGGGAACCGTTCCATGGGTCAAAGGCTGCGTACTCATTGTGTCTCCTGCTAACCACTAATAATTGTTATATGAAAATCAGACGGCCCAGAACGCCGGCGCGCTGGCCAGTGCAGCCTTGATCAGTTGCACCGCCTGGTCAATGTCCTGTTCGGTGGTAAACCGACCCAGGCTCAAACGAATGGTGCGGCCGGCCGAGCGGGCGTCATGACCAAGGGCAAGTAGCACGTGGGACGGTGCATTACTCGCTGAATTGCAGGCCGACGTAGCGGAAAAAGCAATACCGGCGCTCAATGCCGCCGAATTGAATTCACCTTCGCCGAACGTAAGGCTCAGGGTATGGGGAATACGCTGCGTCGCGCTGCCATTGAGGCGCACACCGGCGACTGACGCCAACTGATCCAGCAGGCGTTGCCGCAACGCGACGATCACCGCTTTCTCCTCGGTGAACGACTGCGCTGCCAGGGCGAATGCCGCGCCCATCCCCGCAATCTGATGAGTCGCCAACGTGCCGGAGCGCAAGCCGCCCTCGTGACCGCCACCATGAATCTGCGCCAACACTTTCCGTTGCGCCCGAGGCCCGACGTACAGCGCGCCTATGCCCTTGGGGCCGTACAACTTGTGCGCAGAGAACGACATCAGATCCACCGGCCACTGCGCCAGATCGATCGCCACCTTGCCTGCACCCTGGGCAGCATCCACATGCAGCAGCGCCCCGTGTTCACGCACGCGCGCGCCGATGGCGGGGATGTCATTCAGGGTGCCAAGTTCGTTATTCACCAGCATCAGCGAAACCAGAAAGGTGTCTTCGCGCAACGCTTCACTGACTGCATCGGCGCTGATCAAACCGTCCGCGTCGGGCACCAGGTAGGTCACGGCCACCCCGGCTTCCTGCAACTGCCGTGCGGTGTCCAGCGTCGCCTTGTGCTCGATCTGACTGGTGATGATATGCCCACCCGTCACGCCCCGCGCCTGGGCCACGCCCTTGATGGCGAGGTTGTTGGATTCAGTGGCGCCGGAGGTCCACACGATCTGCTCAGGCTGCGCGCCCACCAACTCGGCCACCTGGCCACGGGCCTGTTCAACCGTTTGCCGGGCCGCCTGGCCGAACGCGTGGGAACTGGACGCGGGGTTACCGAAATTGGCGTTGAAGCCCAGACAATCGACCATCACCTGGATGACTCGCTCGTCCACCGGCGTGGTGGCGGCGTAGTCGAAATACAACGGACGTTTATTCATGACAGTTAAGACTCGCAGAGCAGGTTCCCGAGAGCAGCGTCTCAGGGGCATCGACCGGAACAGAGGTCGTCAGGTTTACCGGATTGGATGCCATTAAAGAAGGACGACTTTAAGTAAATGTGCGTAGGAACGCTCCTGAAATTCAGCTTAACAGGCTGAAGTCGCACCATGGCAAACAAAAAGCCCGAGGTTCCTTAAGGGGAGCCTCGGGCTTTTTGCTGCGCAGGACGCGATCAACTGGGACGACCATGAAGTACCACATTGCGCTCGGCATTCATTTCACCCTCGCGATCAAAGCCGAAGGGCTTCTGTGGCTGGCCGGTCAGCGCGGCACGCTGCTGTTGATATTCATCGAACGACAAGCCGCGACGACTCAGCGCTTCCAGGGCCAGCTGCTTGGTCTCTTCAGCCGAGTAGGGGCGCAATTCTGGCGATGGATGGCTTGCACAGCCGGCGAGTACGGAGCTGACAATCAGTAAACAAACGGCGAGAAATCGGTTCATGGCGGCGGCTCTGCGAAGGTGGTTTCGAGTCAATGAACACAGGCTACTCCTCGCCTTGCGCAGCGAAAAATCACCGTCCGTGATAGTTGCTATCAACCGCCCAGGCACTCTCGATAGGCCCTCCTCATATTTCTTTATGATCTATAAATATGGAAATAGGTTCATTTACGGAATAACCATAACCTTCTATAAATAGCTCCACGCCTGCCGGGCACTGTTCGCCACGCAACTGTTGCCCAGGCAACAGCCATTCAACAAATCACTAGACGGGCAACAGCAACACTTTTCAGCAGTAAAGCCGCAGCCCCCGCCAATCAAGGCCTTCAGCCGTTGGTACAGCTCTTGCTCAACACCTTGCACCTCACTTGCTATGAACCACTGTTGAAAAAGGAACTGTTCATGACCCGTCCCCTGAATGTCGTTGCCCTCTCCGGCGGAACCTGGCGCCCGTCGCGCACCCTGGTGTTGACCCAAGCCCTGCTGGCCGAACTGGCCACCTTGCTGCCGATCCAGACCACCCTGATCGAACTGGGCGACATTGCCCGTCCCCTGGGCGGCGCATTGTCGCGCGATGAATTGCCCGACGACGTCGAAGCCCAACTGTTGGCCATCGAACAGGCCGACCTGCTGATCGTCGCCGCACCGGTCTATCGCGGTTCCTACCCCGGCCTGCTCAAGCACCTGTTCGACCTGGTCGGCCTCAACGCCCTGGTCAACACCCCGGTGCTGCTCGCCGCCACCGGTGGCAGCGAGCGCCACGCGCTGGTCCTCGACCATCAACTGCGCCCGCTGTTTGCCTTCTTCCAGGCCCTGACCCTGCCGATCGGTGTGTACGCCACCGAAGCCGACTTCACCGACTACCAAATAACCAGTGAATTACTAAAAGCACGGATTCAACTGGCAGCAGAACGCGCGGCCCCCTTGTTTGCGGCGCACTCCCCTTCTCTGCTGAAAATCGCTTAAGGATTGGTCATGGATGTTTTCTGGTTTCTGCCGACACATGGCGACGGTCATTACCTGGGTACCACTCAAGGTGCCAGGCCCGTCACCCTCAATTATCTGAAGCAAGTCGCCCAGGCGGCTGACAGCCTGGGTTACTACGGCGTGTTGATTCCTACAGGCCGCTCGTGCGAAGACTCCTGGGTCATCGCCTCGGCGCTGGTACCGCTGACCGAGCGCCTGCGCTATCTGGTAGCGATTCGTCCCGGCATCATTTCGCCCACCGTCTCGGCACGCATGGCCGCCACGCTGGATCGTCTGTCCAATGGCCGCCTGCTGATCAATGTAGTGACCGGCGGCGATCCCGACGAAAACCGTGGCGACGGCAGCTTCCTTGACCACGCCGAGCGTTACGAAGTCTCCGACGAATTCCTGCGGATATGGCGCCGCGTGTTGCAGGGCGAATCGGTAGATTTCGAAGGCAAACACCTGCGTGTGCAGAACGCCAAGGCACTTTACCCACCGGTGCAGAAGCCCTATCCACCGTTGTACTTCGGCGGTTCCTCCGACGCCGCCCACGATCTCGCCGCCGAACAGGTGGACGTGTACCTGACCTGGGGCGAGCCACCCGCAGCCGTCGCGGAAAAACTCGCGGATGTACGTGAGCGCGCCGCGCGCCACGGGCGCACCGTGAAGTTCGGCATTCGCCTGCATGTAATCGTGCGCGAAACCGAAGAAGACGCCTGGAAAGCCGCCGATAAACTGATCGAACACATCAGCGACGACACCATCGCCGCCGCGCAAAAGTCCTTCTCGCGCTTTGATTCCGAAGGCCAACGCCGCATGGCCGCCCTTCACGACGGACGCCGCGACAACCTGGAGATCGCCCCTAACCTGTGGGCCGGTGTCGGCCTGGTGCGCGGCGGTGCCGGTACCGCGCTGGTGGGCAACCCGCAACAAGTGGCTGAACGCATCAAGGAATACGCCGACTTGGGCATCGAGAGCTTCATCTTCTCCGGCTATCCACATTTGGAAGAGGCCTATCGCTTCGCCGAGCTGGTGTTCCCGCTGCTGCCGGAACCCTATGCCAGCCTCGCCGGACGCGGCATCACCAACCTCACCGGCCCGTTCGGCGAAATGATTGCCAACGATGTCCTACCGGCCAAGGCCTGATCGGCGCAGCGGCGGCAACTGCGCTGGCCGCTGCTGCTTATAGAGAGGAAACCCCGTGACAGCCAAACCCCACAGCGTCCTGCCATCCCCCTTGCAGACCGCCAAACTGCTGGCCGCCGAATTCGCCCTCAGCGCGGTCGAGCGCGACGAGCGCGGCGGCACGCCTAAAACCGAGCGTGACGCCCTGCGCCAAAGCGGCCTGCTGGCCCTGAGCATTCCCACCCAATACGGCGGCCTCGGCGCACGCTGGAGCGACACCCTGGGCATCGTGCGCGAATTCGCCAAGGTGGACAGTTCCATTGCTCACGTTTTCGGCTTCCATCACCTGATGCTGGCCACCGTGCGCCTGTTTTCGCGCCCGGATCAATGGCAACCCTGGTTCGAACAGACCGCCCGCAAGAACTGGTTCTGGGGCAATGCCCTCAACCCGTTGGACACGCGCACCGTGGTCAAGGACTTCGGCGGCTGGCGCGAATTCTCTGGCAAGAAAAGCTTCTGCTCCGGCGCCAGCGACTCGCAGATGCTGATCGCCTCGGCCGTGGACGAAAATGCCGGCGGCAAGCTGCTGATAGCCGCCATTCCCAGCGGGCGCAGTGGCATTACGCTGCACAACGACTGGAACAATATCGGCCAACGCCAGACCGACAGCGGCAGCGCCAGCTTCGAGCGGGTGCGCGTCGAAGAGTCGGAGTTGCTACTCGATCCAGGCCCGCTGAGCACCCCCTTCGCCTGCCTGCGCCCACTGATCGCGCAGTTGACCTTCACCCATATGTTTCTCGGCATTGCCGAGGGAGCCTTCGAAGAAGCGCGCACCTACACCCTCACCGAAACGCGTGCCTGGCACAAATCCTCAGCCGAAGACGTGCGCCAGGACCCTTACGTGCTGCACCACTATGGCGAATTCTGGGTGGCCCTCGAAGGCGTGCGTCTGTTAGTGGAACGCGCCGCCGAGCTACTGGACCAGGCCTGGGCCAAAGGACCGAACCTCAGCGAACACGAACGCGGCCAACTGGCGATTGCCATCGCAACGGCCAAGGTCGCTGCCACCCGCCAAGGCCTGGACCTGTGCAGCCGTCTGTTTGAAGTCACCGGGGCACGTTCCACCCACGCGTCCCTGCGCCTGGATCGCCACTGGCGCAACCTG
Source organism: Pseudomonas sp. PB105 (assembly GCF_009764655.1). Lineage (NCBI taxonomy): Bacteria > Pseudomonadati > Pseudomonadota > Gammaproteobacteria > Pseudomonadales > Pseudomonadaceae > Pseudomonas > Pseudomonas sp. PB105. The sequence continues at coordinate 109,582 of NZ_RWIO01000032.1, read as the reverse complement.
CGTACGCAAACCCTGCACGACCCGGTGGACTACAAGCTCCACGAACTGGGGGACTGGGCGTTGAACCAATCCCTGCCGATTCCTACGTTCTACTCATAAAAAAGAGGTGCCCATGCAGCTTCTAACCCTACCGCCCTCGCCCGCCCTTGCTACCTCGATCCGCGCCACGGCCCAGGTCTTCGAAGACCCGAAATCCCAGGCGCTGCTCGACCACATCCAGCAAGTGGCACCCAGCGAAGCCAGCGTGCTGATCATCGGCGAAACCGGGACCGGTAAAGAGCTGGTGGCGCGCCACATTCATAATCTCAGTGCGCGGCGCAACCGGCCGTTCGTGGCGGTAAACTGCGGCGCGTTCTCTGAATCCCTGGTGGAGGCTGAACTGTTCGGCCATGAAAAAGGTGCCTTTACCGGCGCCCTCAGCGCCAAGGCCGGCTGGTTCGAAGAGGCCGATGGCGGCACGTTGTTCCTCGATGAAATCGGCGATTTGCCGATGGCCATCCAGGTCAAATTGCTACGCGTCCTACAGGAACGCGAAGTCGTGCGCCTGGGTTCGCGCAAGAGCATTCCCATTGATGTGCGCGTACTGGCTGCCACCAACGTGCAGTTGGAGAAAGCCATCAACGCCGGGCATTTTCGCGAAGACCTCTACTACCGGCTCGATGTGGTCAGCCTGGAACTCAGCCCGCTGCGCGAACGCCCCGGCGATATCCTGCCGCTGACCCGACACTTTATCGAGGCGTACAGCCGGCGCCTGGGCTACGGCCCGATCACCATCAGCCGCGAAGCCGAACAAAAGCTCAAGAGTTACGGCTGGCCGGGCAATATCCGCGAGCTGGAAAACGTCATCCACCACACCCTGCTGATTTGCCGTAACGGCGTAATCGAACGGGATGATCTACGCCTGTCGAACATGCGCATCGAGCGCCAGGACGACAGCCAGCACGGCACCGACAACAGTGCCGAAGCCTTGCTCGCGCGCGCTTTCCAGAAGCTCTTCGAAGAACAGGCCGGCGCCCTGCATGAGAAGGTCGAAGACGCCCTGCTGCGGGCCGCTTACCGTTTCAGCCACTACAACCAGGTGCACACCGCCAACCTGCTGGGCCTGAGCCGCAACGTCACGCGCACACGCCTGATCAAGATCGGCGAATTGGCGGTCAACAAACGGCGGCCGGGGGAAAACGTGCAAGGTGAACGGATGCTGCATTTATCCATATAGTCGGCAGTGCAATGCATTGTCGTGACTGCGCTCAAAACTGCGCAGCACCTGGAACGAACCAAAGGTCACCGCCGTGGCCTGATGGGCGCGAAGCAGCGTCCAGAAATCTTCCTCGCCCTGCTCAAAACGCTTGAACGCGGCCTCGCCGTCCTCGCGGGACGCCCATTGCAGGTAATTGAGCACCCGCCGTCCGTCATCGCTGACCTGTACGCTCGCACTGAGGAAACCGTCATGGCCCTCGGCCAAACGCTCACTCTGGACGGACAGGGCCGCCACCAGGGCAACGTGTTGCTGGGGCTCGATATGGAACTCGATCAACTGAGTGAAGCTGCGATTTTTCTCTGATACCTGCATGAACACTCCCCTTTCTCTGTAGGCAGAATCTTGCGATTCAATGCCACGCAGGGTAAAACCTCCAGTTAAGTCAAGGTCAAGCGCTTAATCGGAGTTTTTCATGATTACCAAGGAACTCACCGTCGGCCAACTGGCCACCCGCAGTGGCGTGGCCGTCACGGCCCTGCATTTCTATGAAACCAAGGGGCTGATCCACAGCAATCGTAACGCGGGCAATCAACGGCGTTATCCACGGGATGTATTGCGCCGCGTGGTGGTGATCAAAATCGCTCAGCGCCTGGGCATTCCGCTGGCGACGATTGGCGAAGCGTTACAGACGCTGCCAAATGGCCGCACCCCCACCGCCAAGGACTGGGAGCGTTTGTCAGCACTCTGGCGCGAAGACCTGGATGAGCGCATCAACAAGATGATGCTGCTGCGCGACAAGCTCAACGGCTGCATCGGCTGCGGCTGCTTATCGTTGGAGGCATGCCCGCTGCGCAATCAGGATGACCTGCTCGGTGAGCGCGGGCCCGGCGCGCAGTTGCTCGAACCGACTTAAGGGCACGTGAAGCGCCGTGGGGCGAAGTAAAAACACATTCAATACGCACCCGAAACATTTTCTTTCATTTCCGGGTTAGGGATTTCTCATTCTCATCCGTCTTAACTTAGATACAGCCTGTCGCGTCAGCAAAAGCTACGACTGGCCATTTCCGGGCCTCCCTCGCCCCCCTCCGATCAAGACCCTCATTCACATGTCGAAGAAGTCACGCTCCAAACTCTGGTTTCTCGTACATAGCTGGCTGGCGTTGCCCATCTGGTTCTTTGTACTGATCGTCTGCGTCACCGGCACCCTGGCGGTGGTCAGCCAGGAAATCGTCTGGCTGGCCAACCCGGATATCCGGGCGAGCAAGCCGTCGTCTGATGCCGAAATGCTGAGCTACGATCAACTGCTCGGCGCGATCAAACACTCCGACCCCCAAGTGATCGTCAGCTCCATTACTCGACCGGATGAGTCCCACTTTGCCCTGACCGTCAACCTCAACTACCCCGACGGCCGTTCGGTAGAGGCCTACGTCAACCCCTACACCGGAGCGGTCCAGGGCATCAGCCCTTCCTTTGACTTCCCCCAATTCACCCGAGCCCTGCACGGCTGGTGGCTGGTGCCGTTTACCAACGGATTCAGCTGGGGCTGGTACCTGGTGTCGCTGCTGGGCCTGCCACTGCTGGCGTCGTTGATCACCGGGCTCGTGGTGTACAAGCGTTTCTGGAAAGGTTTTTTCAAGCCGACCCTGCGGTTCCGCCACGGCGCTCGGATTTTCTGGGGCGACTTCCATCGCCTGAGCGGCATCTGGTCAATCTGGTTCATTGCCGTAATCTCCATCACCGGGACCTGGTTCCTGATCCAGGCGATCCTCTTCGATAACCAGATTTCGATTTCGAGCGAGCCGGTGGTGCCGGTGATTGCACGGGAGAAAGTGCCAATGTCCGCTCCCGGCGTGCCAGCGCCCATGATTGCCCTGGACGAAGCGATCGAAATCGCGACCCAACGCATCCCCGGTCTGGATGCCAGCTTCGTGCGACTGCCGCTCAATGCCTACAGCCACTTGCAAATCGGCGGACGCGGCTGGTACCCGCTGATGTACCAGACCGCCCAACTCAACCCCTATAACGGCGAAATCGCGGTCTCGCACCTCCTGTCCGACCGTACCGCGCTTGAGTTCGTCACCGAATCCATGCGCCCGCTGCACACCGGCGACTTTGGCGGGCTGTGGATCAAGCTGATCTGGGCGTTCTTCGGCCTGGTGCTGAGCATGATGGTCTTGAGCGGCTTGCTGATCTGGACCAAGCGCACGGCCCTGGCCACCCTCAATGCCCTCAAGCGCGAGGCCAAGACCCAGCGCAAGTCTGTTTCCACCCCGGCCTTGCAGGCTGAAACCTCGGAGAGCCACTGATGAGCAAGGTCGCAGCGACACCGCCGACACCCCTGCGGGCTTTCTGGCTGAAATGGCGTTTCCATATCAATGTGCTGCTATTGCTGGTGCCCCTGGGCTTCATGCCCAAGTATTTTGCCGACGCCGCGCTGTTTCGCGGTGACACAGGTATCGGCGAGCGGGTGGCCGGCGAGGTGAAGGTCGGCCCCTGGAGCCTGACCCTTGCCGAATTCCGCAATGAAGGCCCCAGACCGGACCCGGCCGGCCCGATGAAATTCTTCAACGCTGCCCTGTGCGACACCTGCGCCGACCAGGTCAAGGCCACTTACCTGCGCATCGGCAAGCCACGCAGCCTGCGGGCGGCCGGGGTGATCTTTTTCGGCACACCGTACCGCATGGGCGCCGCCCTGCCTGTCCCGGAACGCACGCCAGCCGACGCCGAGCTGTGGGTCACCATGGAAGGCTGGGACGGCACGATGCACCAGGGTTCCATCCCGCTGAGCCAGGCCTCGCCTGCCACCATCGCCTGGCTGAACAAGCAAGGAGTCAAACCATGATGATCAAGCACCTGTCCCGCGCTGCGCTGTTGCTGTGCGCGGGTTTCAGTACCGTGGCGCTGGCCCACAACCCGATGTGCGAATGCAAGGAAATCCCCGGCGAGCAGATCCAGTGCAAGGGCGGCTTTTCCGACGGCAGCGGCGCCCCTGGCGTGACCCTGGATGTGATCGGCTACGACGAGACCATTCTGGTACCGGGCAAGCTCGGCCAGGACTCGACCCTGACCTTCAAAAAGCCATCCGCCGAGTTCTACGTGCTGTTTGACGCAGGACCCGGCCATGTCGTCGAAATCGACCAAGCGGATATCCAGCCCCAATGAGTACGACACAGGTTGTACGCCCCGCCGGTGCTGGTCACGAAACCCTCTATGTTCTACTGCTGTGCCTGATCATCCTCGCGGTGGCCGGCACGGTGGTGGCGCTGCACGGCGAATCCCAGGAAGTCGCCGCCGTACCCAGCCACCAACTGGACGCCCGCCGCGACCTGAACGCCGCCGAACAAGGCATCTACGCCGACCTGCGGGTGACCCTGGATGAAATCCACCTGCTGCAGCAGGAACAAAGCACCCTGCCGACGCCTGAGCAATTGGCCGAAGAAGGCTTCGCGCCGTTCGCCCAGGATGCCAGTTCGGTCAGCCGTGGCGATCACCGCTGGCAGTTACTCGCGCCTGCGGCCTACTTCGGCTTGAGCCAGGCGCCGACCACCAGCGGTTCACTGCTGATGCGCGTTCAGAGCACCGAGCCGGACATCTGGCTCAATCGCCGCGTCGACCTGGCCGCCCCCTCCGACCTCACTGACCAGGCGCTGATCGCAGCCGGCTGGCAGCAAGTGGTTGCGCAATTCGACGCCGGCGTTACCCGCCAGCACCGTCACTGAACGAGAAGACCGATTGCCCATGTCTATTTCATCCCCCCTGTTGCGCCTGTTGCTGGTCAGTCTGCTGAGCCTGATGCTCGCCCCGCTGGCCAATGCCGAGGCGGCTAAACGCCTGCGTATCGGCATCACCCTGCATCCTTATTACAGCTACGTGGCCAATATCGTCGGCGACAAGGCCGACGTGGTGCCGCTGATTCCCGCCGGTTTCAACCCCCATGCCTACGAGCCGCGTGCCGAAGACATCAAGCGCATTGGCACCCTGGACGTGATCGTGCTCAATGGCGTCGGTCATGATGACTTCGCCGACCGCATGATCGCCACCAGCGAGCGCCCGGACATTGCGGTGATCGAAGCCAACGCCAACGTGCCATTGCTGGCCGCCACCGGCAATGCCGCGCGCGGTGCGGGCAAGGTGGTCAACCCGCACACCTTCCTGTCGATCAGCGCCTCGATTGCCCAGGTCAACAACATCGCCCGTGAGCTGGGCAAGCTCGACCCGGACAACGCCAAGACCTACACCCAGAACGCCCGTGCCTATGGCAAACGCCTGCGCCAGATGCGCGCCGACGCCCTCGCCAAATTGACCAGCGCGCCCAACCCGGACCTGCGCGTTGCCACGGTGCATGCGGCCTACGACTACCTGCTGCGTGAATTTGGCCTGGAAGTCACCGCCGTGGTCGAGCCCGCCCACGGCATTGAGCCCAGCCCCAGCCAACTGAAGAAGACCATCGACGAACTGCGCGCCCTGGATGTGAAAGTGATCTTCTCGGAGATGGATTTCCCGTCCACCTACGTCGACACCATCCAGCGTGAATCCGGGGTCAAGCTCTACCCGCTTTCACACATTTCCTACGGCGAATACAGCGCCGATAAGTACGAAGTGGAGATGACCGGCAACCTCAACACTGTGGTCCGGGCGATTCAGGAGTCGGGCACATGACGGCGGCAGAACAGCTAAGGGTCGCCAACGTCGGCCCGACACTCGACTTCGACAACGTGTCACTGACCCTGGGCCGCACCGTGATCCTTGACGGCGTGAGTTTTCAGGTACAACCGGGCAGCATCCATGCGCTGGTCGGCCCCAATGGCGGCGGCAAAAGCTCGCTGATCAAGACTCTCCTGGGGCAAACCCCGCACCAAGGGCGCTTGAGTCTGGCCTGGCCGACAACGCCAGGCACCATCGGCTATGTGCCTCAGGCGCTGGAATTCGACCGGGGCTTGCCGATGACCGTGGATGACTTCATGGCCGCCATGTGCCAGCGGCGCCCGGCGTTTCTGGGTTTGTCCAAACATTACGCCGCTGCGATTGGCGAGGCCCTGGAGCGGGTTGGCATGCAGGACAAACGCAAGCGGCGCATGGGCGCGCTGTCCGGCGGTGAACGCCAGCGCGTGCTGCTGGCCCAGGGCCTGATTCCGGCGCCGCAGTTGCTGGTACTGGATGAGCCGATGTCGGCGCTCGATGAAGCCGGTATCCAGGTGTTTGAGCGACTGCTCAATGACTGGCGCATGGCCGGGATCACCGTGCTGTGGATCGAGCACGACCTGGAAGCCGTTGGCCGCCTGGCCGACCGCGTCACCGGCCTGAACCGCCGCGTGCTGTTTGATTCCACCCCCAAAGAGGCACTGACCCCGGACCGCCTGCTGACCCTGTTTTCCACCCACCCTCGGAGCCCGGCGCAATGAGTTATGAAGCGTTTCGCCTGATGGTCCAGGGCTGGGCCTCATCCGGTTATCTACCCGAAGCATTGGCCTATGGTTTTGTGGTCAACGCCCTGCTCGCCGGTTTGCTGATCGGCCCGGTGCTCGGCGGCCTGGGCACGCTGGTGGTGGTCAAGCGCTTTGCGTTTTTCTCCGAAGCAGTCGGCCATGCCGCGTTGACCGGCGTCGCCGTGGGCATCCTGCTCGGCGAACCCTACACCGGTCCCTACGGCAGCCTGTTTGGTTACTGCCTGCTGTTCGGCATCCTGCTCAATTACCTGCGCAACCGCACCGGCCTGGCGCCGGACACCCTGATCGGCGTATTCCTGTCGGTGTCCCTGGCGTTGGGCGCGAGCCTGCTGCTGATCCTGGCGGGCAAGATCAACGTGCACATCCTGGAAAACGTGCTGTTTGGTTCGGTGTTGACGGTCAACGGTAACGACCTGCTGGTGCTGGCGATTGTCGGCTCGCTGGTGATGGCCCTGGCGTTGCCGCTGTACAACCGCATCATGCTCGCCAGTTTCAACCCGCAACTGGCGGCAGTGCGCGGGGTAGCGGTGAAGACCCTGGATTACCTGTTCGTGATCCTGGTAACGCTGATCACCGTCGCGGCAGTCAAAGTCATCGGCGCGATCCTGGTCGGCGCCCTGCTGGTGATTCCCGCCGCCGCCGCACGCCTGTTGAGCCAGTCACTCAAAGGCTTCTTCTGGATCTCGGTAGTGATCGCCACCGTCAGCACCCTGTGCGGGATCCTGTTGCCGATCATCTTCGACCTGCCGATCCCCTCCGGTGCCGCGATCATCCTGATGGCCGGTATCGCCTTCGCCCTTGCCGCCATCGCGCGCGGCACCGTGCCCAGCCTCAAAGGGAACCTTGGATAATGCGCTCTGCTCTTCAACCTCTGGCCTTGGCCATCGCCTGTTTAATCGCCCTGCCGCTGATGGCCGCCGAGGCAGTAAAACCGGCTGCCCATGCCGCCAGACCGGTCAAGGTGCTGGCCTCACTGCCCATCACTTACGGCCTGGCCGAGGTGCTGCTCAAGGGCACCGACGTGCAGCTTGAGCGCGCGGCCCCGGCCAACCTGCCAGGCTCGCGCCAGGTGTCGTACTTCACCGGCCGTGGCGCCCCCGCACTGAGCGCGCTGGCCCAGGACGCCGATGCCGCTATTGGCCTTCGCTCATTGTGGGCCGATGATCCGCTGTACCCCGTGGCACGGCGCAGCAACATCCGGATTGTCGAAGTCGATGCCGCACGCCCGGTGGACGGCGGCTTGCCGGGGATCGCCGTGCAACCTGGCGTAGCCGATGGGCTGAACAGCCAGCCCTGGCAATCGAGCAACAATCTGGGGCGCATGGCCGACGTGCTATCGACCGACCTGAGCCGTCTGGCACCGAGCGCCAAGGCCAGGATCGACGCCAACCTGGCCGCGCTCAAGCAACGCCTGCTCAAGCTCACCGCCGACAGCGAAGCCCGATTGGCCAAGGCGGACAACCTGAGTGTGGTCAGTTTGAGCGATCACTTTGGGTATCTGGTCAGTAGCCTGAACCTGGAACTGGTTCGCACCGATGCACGGCCGGATGCCGATTGGACGCCTGAGGCGTTACAGGCACTCAGTGCCCAATTGAAGGACAACGATGTGGCCGTGGTGCTGCACCATCGCCAGCCGAGTGAGGCGGTGAAAGCCGCCATCACGGCAGGTGGCTCGAAGCTGCTGGTGCTGAATGTCGACGGCGCCGACCCGGTGACTGAGTTGGAAACCAATGTGGATCAGGTGATCAAGACGCTGAGCTCATGACATCCACGCCCACATGAATCGCATCATGCCGCCAGAACTCCAGGTCGCAGTCGATCAACCGCTGGTGCTGGTCATAGTTGACCCGGGCAATCCTCAAGCCCGGGCTACCCACCGACACGCGCAATGCGGCGGCGGCTTCGATCGGCAGTGATGTCGGCACAATCTCGAAGCGCACCCGCCCGTAATGCAAGTCGTACTTGCGCGCATACAACTCGGTCATCGACTGATTCAGGTCACACTCAAGAATCCCCGGAAAATACTGCGGGTTCAGGTAGTGCTCCACGTACAACACCAAACGACCATCGATCCGCCGGTGTCGGCAGATCTGGATCACGCTGGACAAGGCCGGCAGTTGCAACCACGCACACACCGCCGCCGACGCCGGTTGCAGCCGCGCAGAAATCACTTCGGTGGAGGCCACGCGGCCCTGATCGTTGACCATTGCGTGAAAGTGGCTGCGCTGCATCAGGTTGTAGGCCAATCGCGGCGGGGACACGAACCAGCCACGGCGCTCCTCACGATAAATCTGCCCTTGGGCCTCCAGTTGTAACAAGGCTTCCCGCACGGTGATCCGGGTGGTACCAAACAACTCGCTGAGCTTACGCTCGGCGGGCAGTTTGCTGGCGGGCGGCAAAAGTCCATGATCGATCTGCTCTTGCAGCGCCAGGCCGATGGAGGTCACCGCCTTGATTGCCTCATCACGCATCAACGTTACCTTTCTGGACTAGACCAGCACCGTTCAGGTGCATAAAACACTGCGCAATCGGGCCCTTGCGACTGAGTGCCAGCGTAGGCATTGCAGATGACCGACAGATGACAGCTCGCCTGAAGTGCATGCCGCATGTCTTGCAATACATCGGCCAAGTCCCGAGCCTGCGGGCACTTGGGCATCGTCTACGCTCAGTCTGTGCTGAGCGACATCGACAGGTTAAAAACGACATCGACATGAAACTGTCATCCATCGAGCCTAGATTGGCTCAGGTATTGCTCTGACCTAGACCAACACCACCGCAAACGTTCATAAAACGCAGCGTTGAAAACGCCCAAAGGAGCTTCGGATGAAACAGCTTTTCCTGGCATCACTGTTAGGCTCGACCATTGCCATGTGCACCGCCGCCATGGCCGCTGATACCGATCTAAAAACTCTCGAAGCCGCCGCGAAAGCGGAAGGCGCCGTCAACAGCGTCGGCATGCCCGATGACTGGGCCAACTGGAAAGGCACCTGGGAAGACCTGGCCAAGACCTACGGCCTCAAGCACATCGACACCGATATGAGCTCGGCGCAGGAAATCGCCAAGTTCAAGGCCGAAAAAGACAATGCCAGCGCCGATATCGGCGACGTCGGCGCCGCGTTCGGCCCGATTGCGGTGAAGCAGGAAGTGACCCAGCCGTACAAACCGTCCACCTGGGCCTCGGTGCCGGATTGGGCAAAAGACAAGGACGGTCACTGGGCCCTGGCCTATACCGGCACCATCGCGTTTATCGTCAACAAGAAGCTGCTGCACGGTTCCGAAGTCCCCACCAGCTGGGCCGACCTGCAAACCGGCAAATACAAAGTCTCTGTGGGTGACGTCAGCACCGCGGCGCAGGCGTCCAACGCCGTGCTGGCTGCCGCCATTGCCAACAAAGGCGATGAAAAGAACATCGCGCCAGGCCTGCAGTTCTTCACCAAGATCGCCCAGCAAGGCCGACTCGGCCTGTCCAACCCGACCATCGCCACCATGGAAAAAGGCGAAGTCGAAGTGGGCATCGTCTGGGACTTCAACGGCCTGAGCTACAAAGCCAAGATGGCCAACCCGGATGATTACGTGGTGCTGATCCCCTCGGACGGCTCGGTGAAATCCGGCTACACCACCATTATCAACAAATACGCCAAGCACCCGAACGCCGCCAAGCTGACCCGCGAGTACATTTTCAGCGACGCCGGCCAACTCAACCTGGCCAAGGGCAATGCGCGGCCAATCCGTGCGGAAACCGACCTGAAACTGCCGGCCGAGATCGCCAAGAACCTGATCCCGGGCGAACAGTACACCAAGGCCAACCCGCAACCGATCAAGGATGCCGATGCCTGGGAAGCAACTTCCAAGAAGCTGCCGCAACTGTGGAACGAGCAGGTCATCGTAGAGATGAAGTAAGCCGATCACCCACATTAGAGACACTGTGGAGATCCAATGTGGGAGGGGCTTGCCCCCTCCCACAGTTTTGACCCCGTTCCTCCAGGAAATGGAGTCAAGTCTATTGTTGCGGAGCGTCTCCCCCCATGAAGCACAAAGTCATCCTTGTCGTGCTCGATGGCCTCAACTTCGAGGTCGCGAGGCACGCCATGGGGCACTTGCAGGCCTATGTCGGCGCAGGACGCGCAGCCCTCTACACGCTGGAATGTGAACTGCCCTCGCTGTCCCGCCCACTGTATGAATGCATCCTCACCGGCGTGCCACCGATCCAGAGCGGCATCGTGCACAACCAGGTCGCGCGCCTGTCGAACCAGCGCAGCATTTTCCATTACGCCACCGACGCCGGCCTGACCACCGCGGCGGCGGCTTACCATTGGGTCAGCGAGTTGTATAACCGCACGCCCTTTCTCGCGGCCCGTGATCGTCACACCGACGACAAGGCGCTGGCGATCCAGCACGGACATTTCTACTGGAATGACCATTACCCCGATTCCCACCTGTTCGCCGACGCCGAAAGCCTGCGACTCAAGCATTCGCCGGACTTCCTGCTGGTGCACCCGATGAACATCGACGACGCCGGCCACAAGCACGGCCTCGACAGCGCGCAATACCGCAACAGTGCGCGCTCGGCCGACATCATCCTGGCTGATTACCTGCAAGGCTGGATCGACGCCGGCTACCAGGTACTGGTAACCGCCGACCACGGCATGAACAACGACCGCTCCCACAACGGCCTGCTGCCGGAAGAACGGCAAGTGCCGCTGTTCGTCCTTGGCGACGCCTTCAGCCTGGACGCCAACGCTACGCCGAAACAGACCGACCTGTGCGGCACCGTCTGCGAACTGCTGGGCGTGCCCCACGACAAACCTGTATGCCGGGAGCTGTTGAAATGACCCGAGGCAAATGGCTGGCCCTGCTATGCCTGGTGCCCTTCGCACTGTTCTTTATCGTGTTCGAGATCGCCCCGCTGGTGTGGGTACTGATCAACAGTTTGCAGACCGAAGAAGCCGGCTGGGGCCTGGAAAACTTCACCCGCATCTTCAGCTCGAAGTTCTACCGGCAAGCGATCCAGTTCAGCCTGGAGATCAGTTTCTACTCCAGCATTTTCGGCATCGTGATCGCCACCCTCGGCAGTTATTCGCTACGCCGCGTCGACGGGCCACTGCGCAACTTCGTCACCGCCTTTGCCAACATGACCAGCAACTTTGCCGGCGTGCCCCTGGCGTTCGCGTTCATCATTTTGCTCGGGTTCAACGGCAGCATCACGCTCATGCTCAAGCAGGCCGGGATCATTCAGGACTTCAACCTGTATTCCAAGACCGGGCTGATCATCCTCTACACCTACTTCCAGATCCCCCTCGGCGTGCTGTTGCTGTACCCGGCCTTCGATGCGCTGCGTGAAGACTGGCGCGAGTCGGCGGCCTTGCTCGGTGCGAATGGCTGGCAGTTCTGGCGGCATATCGGGTTGCCGGTGCTGACGCCTGCGCTGCTGGGCACCTTCGTGATCCTGCTGGCCAATGCCCTGGGCGCCTACGCCACGGTCTACGCCTTGACTACCGGCAATTTCAACGTGCTGCCGATCCGTATCGCAGGGCTGGTTTCCGGCGATGTGTCCCTGGATCCGAACATGGCCAGCGCCCTGGCCGTGGTGCTGGTGGCGCTGATGACCCTGGTCACGGTGGTCCATCAACTGCTGCTCAAGAGGAGCTACCATGTCTCGCGCTGAAGCCGGCCCGGCCTTCCTCTACCACCGTGTAGTGGTGTACCTGCTGTTTGCGATCCTGGTGTTGCCGCTGGTGGGCACCTTTGTCTACTCCATCGCCAGCAGCTGGTCGGCGACCATCCTGCCGGCTGGCTTCACTGTGAAGTGGTACGTGCAGTTGTGGAGCGACCCTCGCTTTCTGATGGCCTTCGGTCAATCGTTGCTGGTGTGCGTCGGCGCGTTGATCCTGTCGGTGGTGCTGATCCTGCCGTTGCTGTTCGTGGTGCATTACCACTTTCCCAAGCTCGACGCGTTGATGAACATCCTGATCCTGCTGCCCTTCGCGGTGCCGCCGGTGGTGTCATCGGTGGGCCTGCTGCAGCTCTACGGTTCCGGGCCGTTGGCGATGGTCGGCACGCCGTGGATTCTGATCGGCTGCTACTTCACCGTGGCGCTGCCGTTCATGTACCGGGCAATCACCAACAACCTGCAAGCCATCAACCTGCGCGACCTGATGGACGCCTCGCAACTGCTGGGTGCCAGCACTTGGCAGGCGGCAATCTTCGTGGTCCTGCCCAACTTGCGTAAAGGTCTGATGGTGGCGCTGTTGCTGTCGTTCTCGTTCCTGTTCGGTGAGTTCGTGTTCGCCAACATCCTGGTGGGCACCCGCTACGAAACCCTGCAGGTCTACCTCAACAACATGCGCAACAGCAGCGGCCACTTCACCAGTGCCGTCGTGATTTCCTATTTCTTCTTTGTGCTGGTGCTGACCTGGGCCGCCAATACCTTGAACAAGGACAAAAGCCAATGAGCTTCGTCAGCGTCCAACATTTGCAAAAGGGCTACGCCGGCACCCCGGTGTTCAGTGATATCAACTGCGAAATTGCCAAGGGCGAGTTCGTCACCCTGCTCGGCCCGTCCGGCTGCGGCAAGTCGACCCTGTTGCGCTGCATCGCCGGCCTGACCTCGGTGGACAGTGGGAAAATTCTGCTTGATGGCCAGGACATCGTCCCGCTGAGCCCGCAGAAAAGAAACATCGGCATGGTGTTCCAGAGCTATGCGCTGTTCCCCAACATGACCGTGGAACAGAACGTCGCCTTCGGCCTGCGCATGCAAAAGGTCAACGCCGACGACAGCCACAAGCGCGTGCAGGAAGTCCTGCAACTGGTGGAGCTCAAGGACCTGGCCGGGCGTTACCCGCACCAGATGTCGGGCGGCCAGTGCCAGCGCGTGGCCCTTGCCCGTTCGCTGGTCACGCGCCCGCGCCTGTTGCTGCTGGACGAACCGCTGTCGGCGCTGGACGCACGGATTCGCAAGCACCTGCGTGAGCAGATCCGTCAGATCCAGCGCGAGCTGGGGCTGACCACGATTTTCGTGACCCATGACCAGGAAGAAGCCCTGACCATGTCCGACCGCATCTTCCTGATGAACCAGGGCAAGATCGTGCAGAGCGGCGATGCCGAGACCCTCTATACGGCGCCGATCGACGTGTTCGCCGCCGGTTTTATCGGTAACTACAACCTGCTGGATGCCGATAAGGCCAGTCAGTTGCTGCAACGCCCGATCAGCGGGCGCATCGCAATTCGCCCCGAGGCCATCGAGCTGAGCCGCAGCGGCGAGCTGGATGCACTGGTGCGCAGCCACAGCCTGCTGGGCAACGTCATCCGCTACCGCATCGAAGCCCGTGGCGTGGAATTGGTGGTGGACGTGCTCAACCGCTCGGCCGACGATTTGCACCCGGACGGCCAGCGCCTGGCACTTTCCATCGACCCCAATGCGCTGTGTGAAGTAGCCTGATGCAACGATTTACAAAGAGAGCGTGACGGATGGCATTGGTAATTTTTGATCTGGACGACACCTTGATCCACGGCGACTGCGCCACCTTGTGGAGCGAGCAGATGGGCCGCCTGGGCTGGGTCGACCCGGAGTCGTTCATGCGCAAGAACAATGAACTGATGGACGCCTACAGCCAGGGCAAGCTGCGCATGGAGGACTTCATGGACTTCAGCCTGGAGCCGATGATCGGCCGTACCCCGGAAGAGATTGATCACCTGGTCGAGCCGTGGGTGGAGGACGTGATTGAACCGTTGATCTACAGCGACGCCACCAAGACCATCGCCAGGCACCGAGCCAACGGCGACCGGATTCTGGTGATCTCGGCATCGGGCATCCATCTGGTGAAACCGATTGCCGCGCGCATCGGTATCGATGAGGTACTGGGCATTGAGCTGAACGTCAGCCATGGGGTGTACAGCGGCCATACCGTCGGTGTACTGACCTATCGCGAAGGCAAGATCACGCGGTTGCTGGAGTGGTTGAAGCAGGAAGGTGAAACGCTGGAGGGGGCCTATTTTTATTCGGATTCGCGCAATGATCTACCGTTGCTGCTCAAGGTGGACCACCCGCAGGTGGTGAATCCGGACCCGGTGTTGCGCGAGCATGCTGAAAAGGCAGGTTGGCCGATCCACCACTGGATCTGACTCAACCGAGATCCAAATGTGGGAGGGGGCTTGCCCCCGATCGCGGTTCGTCAGATGAAACATTCTTCACTGAAACACCGTCATCGGGGGCAAGCCCCCTCCTACATTGATCCTATTCCAATCCGGGATCAGGCCAGGCTTTCGTCAATTACCAGCACCAGTTTCCCGGCGATCTGGTTAGTCGCCAACTCGGCAAACGCGGCCTCGGCATCCTTGATCGGGTACGTCTTGGCCAATTGCGGGCTCAGTCGCCCGTCACCAAACAGTGGCCACACATGCTGGCTCAGATCACTGAACAGGTCAGCCTTGAACTGATCACTGCGGCTGCGCAAGGTCGATCCGAGCAGTTGCACCCGCTTGCCCAGCACCTGCGCCAAATCGATCTGCGCCTCGCGGCCGCCCATCAAACCGATCAACACCCAGCGTCCATCCAGCGCCAGCAGCTTGAGGTCCAGCGCCGCATAGTTGCCACCCACCGGGTCGAGGATCACATCGAACGGCCCGAAGTCGCGCAGCCCTTCGATCCCGTCGGTACGGACCACGCCGCCCTGGGCGCCCAGCGCCTCGCAATAAGCCAGGCGCTCCGCCGAGCCAACGCTGACCCAGCACGGGCTGCCAAACGCCTTGCACAGCTGGATGGCCGCCGAGCCCACACCGCTGGCACCGGCATGCAGCAGCACTTTCTCGCCGGGCTTGAGGCCTGCCAGCTGGAACAGATTGAGCCAGGCGGTGCTATACACCTCGGGCAAGGCCGCCGCTTCAATCAACGACAAACCTTCCGGCACCGGTAGCACGTGGCGCGCATCCACCACGACTTCTTCGGCCATGCCACCCCCGGCGAGCAGGGCACAGACGCGATCACCCACTTGCCACGAAGAACCTGGCCCCACTTCGCTGATCACGCCGGAACATTCCAGGCCCAGCACAGCGCTGGCGCCAGGCGGCGGCGGATAGAGTCCGGCACGCTGTAATAAATCGGCGCGATTAAGACCCGCAGCCGCCACGCGAATGCGAACTTGGCCTACGTCACATGTAGGACTTGGTTCGTCCAACCACTCCACATGACCTTCAACGCCTTGCAATGCTTTCACAGTGCCTCCATAGTGAGTCTGGACTGAGCCCGTAGCAGTAGCGCCGGGCTTTTTGCATTATGCGACCGGCCCCTATGGAACCGGCAACTTCAAAGACGGCCTAATATGCGTTATCAATTGCCCCCGCGTCGAATCAGCATGAAGCATCTGTTCCCCAGCACCGCCCTCGCTCTTTTCATTGGTCTCGGCTTCACGTCGATGTCGACCAATACGTTCGCAGCCAACAGCTGGGACAACCTTCAACCGGATCGCGACGAGGTGATTGCCAGCCTTAACGTGGTCGAGTTGCTCAAGCGCCATCACTACAGCAAGCCGCCGCTGGACGACGCTCGCTCGGTGATCATCTATGACAGCTACCTCAAGCTGCTGGATCCGTCGCGCAGCTACTTCCTGGCCAGCGATATCGCTGAGTTCGACAAATGGAAGAGCCAGTTCGACGACTTCCTCAAGAGCGGCGACCTGCAGCCCGGCTTCACCATCTACAAGCGTTACCTGGACCGCGTCAAAGCGCGTCTGGACTTCGCCTTGGCTGAGCTGAACAAAGGTACCGACAAACTCGACTTCACCCAGAAGGAAACCCTTCTGGTGGACCGTAAGGACGCGCCTTGGCTGACCAGCACCGCCGCCCTCGACGACCTGTGGCGCAAACGCGTCAAGGACGAAGTGCTGCGCCTGAAGATCGCCGGCAAAGACCCCAAGGCCATTCAAGAGCTGTTGACCAAGCGCTACAAGAATCAACTGGCGCGTCTGGACCAGACCCGTGCCGAAGATATCTTCCAGGCCTACATCAACACCTTCGCAATGTCCTACGACCCGCACACCAATTATCTGTCGCCAGATAACGCGGAAAATTTCGATATCAATATGAGTCTGTCGTTGGAAGGCATCGGCGCCGTCCTGCAAAGCGACAATGACCAAGTGAAGATCGTGCGTCTGGTGCCGGCCGGTCCGGCAGACAAGACCAAGCAGGTCGCTCCGGCGGACAAGATCATCGGTGTGGCCCAGGCCGACAAAGAGATGGTCGATGTGGTCGGCTGGCGCCTGGACGAAGTGGTCAAGCTGATCCGCGGGCCGAAAGGCAGCGTGGTGCGCCTGGAAGTGATTCCGCACACCAATGCGCCAAACGACCAGACCAGCAAGATCGTGTCCATCACCCGTGAAGCGGTGAAACTCGAAGACCAGGCCGTGCAGAAGAAAGTCCTCAACCTCAAGCAGGATGGCAAGGACTACAAACTGGGCGTCATCGAAATCCCGGCCTTCTACCTCGACTTCAAAGCCTTCCGAGCTGGCGATCCGGACTACAAGTCCACCACCCGCGACGTGAAGAAAATCCTCACGGAACTGCAGAAAGAAAAAGTCGACGGCGTGGTCATCGACCTGCGCAACAACGGCGGCGGTTCCCTGCAGGAAGCCACCGAGCTGACCAGTCTGTTCATCGACAAAGGTCCGACTGTGTTGGTGCGCAATGCTGACGGCCGTGTCGACGTGCTCGAAGACGAGAACCCGGGCGCCTTCTACAAAGGTCCGATGGCGTTGCTGGTCAACCGCCTCTCGGCCTCGGCTTCGGAGATTTTCGCCGGCGCCATGCAGGACTATCACCGTGCGCTGATCATCGGCGGCCAGACCTTCGGCAAAGGCACCGTGCAGACGATCCAGCCGCTGAACCATGGCGAACTCAAGCTGACGCTGGCCAAGTTCTACCGGGTTTCCGGGCAGAGCACCCAGCACCAGGGCGTACTGCCGGACATCGATTTCCCGTCGATCATCGACACCAAGGAAATCGGCGAAAGCGCCCTGCCGGAAGCCATGCCGTGGGACACCATCCGTCCTGCGATCAAGCCTGCTTCGGATCCATTCAAGCCGTTCCTGACGCAGTTGAAGGCTGACCACGACACCCGCTCCGCCAAGGATGCCGAGTTCGTGTTTATCCGCGACAAGCTGGCCCTGGCCAAGAAGTTGATGGAAGAAAAAACCGTCAGCCTCAACGAAGTGGACCGTCGCGCGCAGCACAGCGACATCGAAAACAAGCAACTTGTGCTGGAAAACGTCCGCCGCAAGGCCAAGGGCGAAGAACCACTCAAGGAGCTGAAGAAAGAAGACGAAGACGCGCTGCCGACCGAAGCGGATAAAACCAAACCGGAAGACGACGCTTACCTGGCCGAGACAGGCCGGATCCTGCTGGACTACCTGAAAATCACCAAACAGGTGGCCAAGCAGTAAATGATGGCGATTTAATGTGATCGCTCTCCGGAGTGTCATCATATAGACATCATTCTGTCGTGAAATGAAGGACCGCAGGCTCATCGCCTGCGGTCCTTTTTTTTCGATCGAGATCGCCATGACCATGACCGAACAGCTGAATGCATTGGGCTCTATCCTGGCTCAACGCAGTTTGCACAGCCTGTTCCAACCGATCATCTGCCTGTCTGAACGGCGCATCCTCGGCTACGAAGCCCTTAGCCGCGGGCCGTCCAACAGCCCGCTGCACTCCCCCGTCGCCCTGTTCTCGGTGGCCGGCCAGGCCGGGCGCCTCAGCGAATTGGAAATGGCCTGCCGCGAAAGCGCATGCCGCCGCTTCAGTGATCAAAAGCTGCCGGGCAAGCTGTTCCTGAATATCTCGCCAGAATCCTTGATGGAAACGGCGCACCAACCGGGACGCACCCTGCAACTGCTGCGCGACTTCGGTATTGCGCCGAGCCAAGTGGTGATCGAACTCACCGAGCAAACCCCCACCGACGATTTCGACCTACTGCAAACCGCCCTGCACCATTACCGCAACATGGGCTTTTCAATCGCTCTGGATGATCTGGGTGCCGGCTATTCCAGCCTGCGCTTGTGGTCGGAGCTGCGCCCGGACTACGTGAAGATCGACCGGCACTTTATCGACGGTATCCACCAGGATGCGCTCAAGCGCGAGTTTGTCGGCTCGATCCTGCAAATCGCCAGGGCGTCCCGTGCCCAAGTCATCGCCGAAGGTATCGAACTGCCGGAAGAACTGGCGGTGTTAACGGAGATGGGTGTCGATCTGGTCCAGGGTTACCTGCTCTGCCGCCCACAAGAACAACCGCCGCAGGAAGCACGGCTGATGCTGCCCAAACCGGACCAATCCACGGTGGTGCTCAACGATGAAGGCAGCGACCTCAGCGCCCTCCTCAACGAGCAACCAGCGGTGGACCAGGACACCGCCACGGCCAAGGTGCTGGAGGCATTCCGCCGCCAGGCCAACCTTAATTCCCTGGCGGTGCTGGATGAGCGCGGACACCCCGTGGGTATCGTCCACCGGCATTCGCTGTCCGACGCGCTGCTCAAGCCGTTTGCCACCGATCTCTTCGCCCGCAAACCCATCAGCCGCTTGATGAGCACCGATTTTCTGGCGGTTGAGCTGAGCCAGTCACTGCAGCAGGTCAGCCGTTTGCTGACCAGCCGCGCACGGCAACGCATCGAAGAAGACTTCATCATCACGCTCAATGGCGATTACCTGGGCCTGGGTCGGGTGATCGATGTGCTCAAGTTGATCACCGAACTGAAGATCCAGCAGGCCCGCTACGCCAACCCGCTGACCCTGCTGCCCGGCAATGTACCGATCCAGCAGTGCCTCACGCGGCTGTTGCAGCAACAGCGTGAATCAGTGATCTGCTACGTGGATATCGACAGCTTCAAACCGTTCAATGACATCTACGGCTATGGCCGTGGGGACGAAGTGTTGCTGTGCCTGGCGCAGTGCCTGAACGACCGGGTCGACCCGAGCCGCGACTTTGTCGGGCATATCGGCGGCGATGACTTTTTGCTGGTGCTCGGGCCACAGGACTGGCGCAAGCGGCTCAACCAGTTGCTGGATGACTTTCATACCCAATGCCGGCGTTTCTACCGCGCGGAGCATCTGGACGCCGGTTGTTTCGTGGCACTGAACCGTCAGGGCGTGCGCCAGGAGTTTGCGCTGCTGTCGTTGTCGATTGGGGTGGTGCATTTGTATCCACAGGCCTGTGGACAACTCGATGCCAGCCAGTTGGCGGAATTGGCGTCGCAGGCCAAGCACCATGCCAAGGATGTGGCCGGTTACAGCATCCATGTGATCGACAGCATGGACGTGCTGCCCCAGGCGCTCTAAGCCTCGGCAGACTCCGGGTACTCGTATTCAAACACCCGCACCACTTCAGAGGCGTGCCAGGACGCAGCGGCCACGCCATCGGAGGGTCCGCTGAAGCGCCCAAGGCGCTCCACGCACTCAAAGAAACCGGTACGCGGCAGGCGGCTGGCGCCCTGGCTGATCACCAGGGAGCTGCGCAGCGGTTGCTCGGCCTTGGCGTCCAACGCGGCCAGGTGCTCCAGGGCCGCGGCCAGGGTTTGCATCGCCGGCGTCGGAAATTGCAGGCGCTCCAGCAGCGCGCGGTAGGTCAACAGATGGCGCTGGCGGCGCGCCTGGTCCAGTTCGTTAAGCAACCCATCCCAGTGTTGACGACTGATACGTAGGCTCAAGATTCATCCCTCCAACCTGCAACGCCCAATTCCCAAGCCAGGCTGCGGCGGATCGCGGCATCCGGCTGGCGTTCACCACTTTCGATCAATCCGAGATACGACGGGCTGATGCCCACGGTGCGGGCCAGGGTTTCAATGGCCAGCCCCTTGGCTTCACGCAAGCCGCGCAGGTCTGCGAGCACACGCAAGTCCTGGTCAGGTGCGGCTTGGACAGTAGGAGGAGGAGTCGGTGAAGGTTGTTGATGACCGGCAGCTTTTAGCAGCGCCTGGTACTGATCCCATGGCAACACCGCGTATTCCGGTTCGCCATCGCGTGAAATTATCTGAATATCCATGACTGCCCCGTAGGATAACTGCACTTACTGAGTAAGTTCTTTCCTTAGGAGTGTAATCCTAACAGCCACAAAGGTCGCAGGGGATAGCCACCTCATCCGTTTTTTTGCGGGTTTTCCTTGGCCAGCAACGCGGGCGTCGCAGGCAGGCGCTCAACCACCGCAAGTTTTTCCGGGCGCTGCGCGTCACGCCAGGCGCGAAAAGCGCTCAGTTCGCCCTCCAGGGCCTTCATGACCCACGCAAGTACGGCGATGTCATCGAGCATGCCGAACATCGGGATAAAGTCCGGGATCGCGTCAATCGGGCTCAGGAAATACATCAGCCCCGCCACCACCGAGATCAGCGCTTTGGGGCTGATGGCTCGATACTCGCCCCGCCAGTAGGCCAGACACAGAGATTGGAGCAACTTGAAATCGTCCTTGAGCTTGCCCAGGCGATTGCCTTGGCTCGATCCCTTGGCGGCGACCGCGAACAGCAGGGTCGGCAGACGCCCACGGCCCAGCAAGCGTGCAGCCATGGGCAGGAAGCGGGTGAAATTGAAGGGTGGTTTCATCTGTCACTCCAGTTCCATCAAACAGAAAGGTTATCCACACAAATTGTGGATAACCTTGTGAACAGAGCCTGTTTTACTGGCTGAAAGCCACGGTTTACAAGGCTTGCAGTCAGATCGGGCGTTTTTTGCGCACATCAAAAAAACCCAAGATTTCATTGACTTGGCGATTGCGTGCGGCTAGTCCTGCTTAAGTCTTATATCAGACTGTTACCGCCCGGGGACGTTCGTTTGGATTTGCCCGAACCGCAATGTGCAAGCTTCAGATACAACAACGCCCCATCGAGACGGGGCGTTGTGTGTTCAGGCGCCTGTTACTTCTTGGCGGCTGGTGCGTCAGGGGCTTCAGCCTTGGCTGGGTCCTTGATGGCCAGCAGTTCCAGGTCGAAAACCAGCACGGAGTTGGCTGGAATCGCCGGGCTCGGGCTCTGGGCGCCGTAGGCCAGGTCGGATGGGATGTACAACTCGACCTTCTCGCCGACGTGCATCAGTTGCAGGCCTTCGACCCAACCCGGGATCACACCGCTGACAGGCAGGTCAATCGGGCTACCGCGATCCACGGAGCTGTCAAAAGTGGTGCCGTTGGTGAGTTTACCGGTGTAGTGAACAGTCACCACGTCAGTCGGCTTAGGCTGGGCGCCATCGGCTTTCTTGGTGATCTTGTACTGCAGACCGGAAGCGGTGGTAACGACGCCGTCTTTCTTGGCGTTGTCTTCGAGGAATTTCTTGCCGGCGGTAGCCGACTCTTCGCTCATTTTGGTCATGCGTTCTTCAGCACGTTTTTGCAGTGCGGCGAACGCTTCTACCAGTTCGTCGTCTTTGAGCTTCTGCTCTTTCTTGCCGACGGCATCTTCGATGCCCTGGGCTACTGCTTTGGAATCCAGGTCATCCATGCCTTCTTGAGCAAGGCTTTTGCCCATGTTCAGGCCGATGCCGTAGGAAGCTTTCTGCGCCGGGGTTTTCAGCTCTACGCTGGTCTGCGAATCACAACCCGCAAGTACCAGGCTAACCAGGGCCACCGCCGCCGCCAACCGATGCTGTTTCATGCTATTTCCTTGTTCATGCGCCAATAGGGCATTCGAATAAAGTCGCGAGCTTATCAGGCGGCCACGACCAATGGCTACCGGCATGTGAGCAGGAAACTTCCGATAAGTTCACGTGTTTAAAAGCATTTTCATTCATGATGAGCACCCGCGAAGGATCGCGGGACCGCCTGCCAACGGGCTCATGGCCACTTGCCGCACTTGTGCCGTAGTGGCATAACAACGCGACAACTCGACAAGGATAGTTATCTTGCGCATTTTTTCCCGTGTTTTACTCCTGATATTCACCCTTCTGGTCCTGTTGCTGGCCGTGGTGATCTATTACACCGTCAACCCCAAGCTACCGGACTACGTGCCTGTGGAGCAGGTGCACTACCAGGACCAATGGAGTGCCGCCGACCGCCAGACCTATTACTTCACGCCCCAGGGCACCCAGGTAAAAGGCCTGCATTACGACTGGTTCACCGCCCTGGAGCTACCGTTCGCCGAGGGACGCTTTGCCACGCCGCAATACCTGGCGCGCTTCGGCTTCCTGGTGGATCCCAAGCAAGTGCCCACCACACAAAACCCCGGCAACCTGCCCGTAGGGTTTGCCCGCCATAAAAACGCTGGCAGCAACGTTGAGTACCTGGATATCACCTGCGCCGCCTGTCACACCGGCGAATTGCACTTCAAGGGCCAGGCTCTGCGGATCGACGGCGGCTCGGCGCAACATGTGCTGCCATCCAGCGTGCCCACCTTGCGCGGCGGCAGCTTCGGCCAGGCCCTGGTCGCCAGCCTGGCCGCGACCTATTACAACCCGTGGAAATTTGAGCGCTTCGCCCGCCAAGTGCTAGGCGATCGCTACGAGGCCGAGCACAGCCAACTGCGCCAGGACTTCAAGCAGTCGCTGAACCAATTCCTCAAGGTCGCCTGGAACGACACCCACCGTGGCCTCTACCCCACCGAAGAAGGCCCAGGGCGAACCGATGCGTTTGGCCGCATCGCCAACGCCAGCTTTGGCGATGCCATCTCCCCGGAAAATTATCGCGTCGCCAACGCACCGGTGGACTACCCGCAACTGTGGGACATCTGGACCTTCGACTGGGTGCAATGGAACGGCTCGGCCCAGCAGCCTATGGCACGCAATATCGGCGAAGCCCTCGGCGTGGGGGCGACCCTGACGTTTTTCGATGGCGCGGGCCAGCCCCTTCAAGGCGATGCACGTTATCCGTCCAGCGTACGCGTGCGCGACCTCAACCTGATCGAAGAAACCCTGCAACGCCTCAAACCGCCTACCTGGCCCGAGGAGTTGTTCGGCGCCGTCGACAAGCCGCTCGCCGCCCAAGGCCGAGCGCTGTTCGCCGAGAACTGCGCCGGCTGCCACGTGCCCACTGTCAGCCAGGAAGGTGGTCGCCCGGTGCAAACCCTGAAAATGCTGCCGGTGGACTACATCGGCACCGACCCCGGCACTGCCAGCAACATCGCCGACCAGCGCTACGACCTCAGCGCCCTGCAATGGGACCCGGCGGAGTTGGCCAAGCTGAATGTCCAATTGCACCCGACACCGACCGAGCCCCTGGACCCGAAAAGTATGTCTGTGGCCAAGGGCCTGGCCTATGTCACTGCCTTTGTCGAAGACCACGCCTACCGCGCCGCCGGTGTCACCCCGGCCGAGCGCCCGCGCATGGATGGCTACGGCCTGCCGATTGGCGTGCGCGAGCTGCGCGCCTACAAGGCACGCCCACTGGCCGGCGTGTGGGCCACGCCGCCGTTTTTGCATAACGGTTCGGTGCCGACAATCTACCAACTGCTTTCGCCCCAGGACGAGCGCAGCACCACCTTCTATAAAGGCACCTTCAATTACGACCCGCGCCATCTCGGCTTTGAGACCACGGCGTTCAAGAATGCCTTTGTCTTCGATACCAAAATCACCGGCAACCACAACAGCGGCCACGAATTCCGGGCCGGCGCTCGTGGCAACGGCGTCATCGGCCGCGGCCTGCTGCCGCAGGAACGCTGGGCGCTGCTGGAATACCTCAAAGTGCTGGGCGGCCCGCTGGAGCAACAACTGCCATGATGATCCGATCTCGATACGACCAACCGTCCCTGCTCGCCCGCCTGTGGCTGCGCATGGGTAGATTCCTCGGCAAGAGCTTGCTGTGGCTGATGGGCCTGGGCTTGCTCGGCTGGCTGGCCGCTACCGCCTGGTACGCCTGGCAGCACAGCGGACCGGTGTCGCCCAATGAGCAGATCCCGCCGGGTGAAGCGGCAATGACCCAGGGCATCATCCAGACCGCCGTGCGCATCGTCGACCAGCACCGCGAAGGCACGCGCTACCTGCGTGATGCCCACGCCAAGGCCCACGGTTGCGTGAAGGCCGAAGTCAGCGTGCTCGCCGACCTCGGCCCGGCGTTGCGCCAGGGGGTGTTCGCCGAACCGGGCAAGACCTGGCAGGCGCTGATGCGGCTGTCCAACGGCAACGCCTACCCGCAGTTCGACAGCATTCGTGATGCCCGTGGCATGGCGATCAAGCTGCTTGGTGTGCCGGGCAAACAGTTGCTCGCCGACCAGCAAACCCGTGCCGAACAGGACTTCGTGATGTTCAGCCATCCGAACTTCTTCGTTAGCGATGTGGCGGAATACGCGCAGAACATCGGTGCCCAGGCCGATGGCAAGAAAGTCCTGGCGTTCTTCCCAAAGGCCGACCCGCGCAGTTGGCAAGTGCGCCATCTGTTTATCGCCCTGGCAACCCTGGCGCCCGCACCGGCCAGCCCGACGCAGACCACGTACTTTTCCGTATCGCCCTACAAGTTCGGCGCGGCCAACGCCAAGTTCCGCGTCGCGCCCGACCCGCAAAGCTGCCCGGAATACGCGCTGCCCAAACAGAACCAGGACCTGCCGAACTTCCTGCGCAGCGCCCTGAGCCAGCAATTGTCCACCGACCGCATGCCGGCCTGTTTCGTGTTGCAGATCCAGCGGCAGAACCCGCAGAAATTCATGCCGATCGAAGACACCAGCATCGAATGGAAGGAAAGCGACGCGCCGTATGAAAGCGTGGCCAAGGTGCGGATCCCGGCCCAGGATTTCGATACGCCTGAGCTGAACCTGGCCTGTGACAACCAGTCATTCAACCCCTGGTTTGGCGTGGCGGAGCACCGCCCTATCGGCGGCATCAACCGCTTGCGCAAGGCGGTGTATGAGGCCGTCAGCGACTATCGTCACAGCCGGAACGCGCCGTAAAAAGTGCGTAGCAATGGGCCCGACGCCGTAAAGAATGCGTCGGGTCTATTGAGCTGTTTGCGTCCCACCTCTACGGTGAAGGCTTACCCCGTCACGTCGGAAATAACCGTGGAAAGCTCGACCCTTGGCATGCTTTTACTGACCTTGATCGCCGTGTTCGGTACCGCCTCTTTTTTCTTTGATCACATGGCGACGCGCCGCCAGCCACGCAAGAAAAAACCAACGGTATAAATCGCAGGCAAAAAAAAGCCCGCTCATTGAGCGGGCTTCTTGTGGTGACCTGGCGTTCAGTGTTCCAGGTTACCGAATATGGCGCAGCGGACGGGACTCGAACCCGCGACCCCCGGCGTGACAGGCCGGTATTCTAACCGACTGAACTACCGCTGCGCGTAACACATGAAGCGAATGGTGGGTGATGACGGGATCGAACCGCCGACCCTCTGCTTGTAAGGCAGATGCTCTCCCAGCTGAGCTAATCACCCTTCGTCTCGGTGTGGCGCGCATTCTACGGAGCGACCTATGGTCTGGCAAGCACTTTCTTAAATCTTTTTTTTGAGGCCTTCCAATGGCTTAGGCAGGGTTGGCCTGGGGCGCTATCAAGAGAATAATGCCCCCCTTTGTATAAAGGAGAGACTCACCCCATGTGGTTCAAGAACCTGCTTATCTATCGCCTGACCCAAGATCTGCCTGTTGATGCCGAGGCGTTGGAAACTGCAATGGCCACCAAACTGGCGCGCCCTTGTGCAAGCCAGGAGTTGACCACTTACGGTTTCGTCGCGCCTTTTGGTAAAGGTGAAGACGCTCCCCTGGTTCACGTCAGCGGAGATTTCCTGCTGATTGCCGCGCGCAAGGAAGAACGCATCCTGCCGGGCAGCGTAGTGCGTGACGCGCTTAAAGAGAAAGTTGAAGAGATCGAGGCCGAGCAGATGCGCAAGGTCTATAAGAAGGAACGCGATCAGATCAAGGATGAAATCATCCAGGCCTTCCTGCCCCGCGCATTTATCCGTCGCTCGTCGACCTTCGCCGCCATTGCGCCGAAACAAGGCCTGATCCTGGTCAACTCGGCCAGCCCGAAACGCGCCGAAGACCTGCTCTCCACCCTGCGTGAAGTGATCGGCACCTTGCCAGTACGTCCGCTCACCGTGAAAACCGCACCAACCGCGATCATGACCGACTGGGTCACCACCCAGAAACCGGCCGATGACTTTTTCGTCCTCGACGAATGTGAACTGCGTGACACCCACGAAGACGGCGGCATCGTGCGCTGCAAGCGCCAGGACCTGACTGGCGAAGAAATCCAACTGCACCTGACCACCGGCAAAGTCGTGACTCAACTGTCGCTGGCCTGGCAGGACAAGCTGTCCTTCATGCTCGACGACAAGATGACCGTCAAGCGCCTGAAGTTCGAAGACTTGCTGCAAGACCAGGCGGAACAGGACGGCGGCGACGAAGCCCTGGGCCAACTGGATGCGAGCTTTACGTTGATGATGCTGACCTTCGGCGAGTTCCTGCCGGCGTTGGTTGAAGCACTGGGCGGTGAAGAAACTCCACAGGGCATTTAAGCCATGTGAAGATCAAAATGTGGGCGGGGGCCTCCCCCCCTCCCACATTTGATCGCATGTGTACTTCAAGAATCTAACAACAAGGACACTGCCATGCGCGCACTCGCCGCCTTGAGCCGCTTCGTCGGCAATACCTTCGCCTATTGGGTGTTGATTTTTGCCGTGCTGGCCTTCCTCGAACCTAGCTGGTTCATCGGCCTGAAAAGCGCCATCGTCCCGCTGCTGGGGCTGGTGATGTTCGGCATGGGGCTGACCCTCAAACTCGATGACTTCGCCGAAGTCGCTCGCCACCCCTGGCGTGTGGCCCTCGGCGTGGTTGCGCACTTTGTGATCATGCCCGGCGTGGCCTGGCTGCTGTGCCAGGTGTTTCACCTGCCGCCGGAAATTGCCGTCGGCGTGATCCTCGTCGGTTGCTGCCCAAGCGGCACCTCGTCCAACGTGATGACCTGGCTGGCCCGTGGCGACCTGGCGTTGTCGGTGGCCATCGCCGCCGTCACCACCCTCCTCGCCCCGCTGCTCACGCCAGCGCTGATCTGGCTGCTGGCCTCGGCCTGGCTGCCCGTATCGTTCATGGAGTTGTTCTGGTCGATCCTGCAAGTGGTGCTGCTGCCGATAGTGCTTGGTGTGGTCGCCCAGCGCGTACTGGGCGAACGGGTTCGCCATGCGGTGGACGTATTGCCCTTGGTGTCGGTGGTCAGCATCGTGATCATCGTCGCGGCGGTGGTTGCGGCCAGCCAGGCGAAGATCGCCGAATCGGGCCTGTTGATCATGGCCGTGGTGATGCTGCACAACAGCTTCGGCTACCTGCTGGGCTACTTCACCGGGCGCCTGTTCAAGTTGCCATTGGCGCAACGCAAGTCGCTGGCGCTGGAAGTGGGCATGCAGAACTCCGGGCTGGGCGCCGCGCTGGCCAGTGCGCACTTCTCGCCGCTGGCTGCCGTGCCGAGTGCGCTGTTCAGTGTCTGGCACAATATTTCCGGGGCGTTGCTGTCGACGTACTTCCGTCGCATGAGCGAGAAGGAAGACCGTCGTATCCTGGAGACCCCCCCACAAACTTGATCGCCTGATCCGTTTTCGGCACTCTACGGGCTTCGCGGGGACGACCTCGCGACGCCAACGAGCGTTGAATCCGGGGACGACCCCGCCTGAATAAGCGAGGTCATCATGTCCTGGATCATTCTGTTTTTTGCCGGGTTGTTTGAAGTCGGCTGGGCCGTGGGCCTGAAGTACACCGACGGGTTCAGCAAGCCACTGCCCACCGCCCTGACCATTGCGGCGATGGCCATCAGCCTTGGCCTGCTGGGGCTGGCCATGAAGGAGCTGCCACTGGGCACTGCCTATGCCATCTGGACCGGTGTCGGTGCCGTGGGCACTGTGATTGCCGGGATTATCCTGTTTGGGGAATCCATGGCGCTGTTTAGGTTGGCGAGTGTGGCGTTGATTATCTGCGGGCTTGTTGGGCTTAAGATCAGCACTTAGGCCGCTACCGCCATCGGGGGCAAGCCCCCTCCCACACTGGACCGCGCTTGTCAGAACAACTCGGTCAACTGTGGGAGGGGGCTTGCCCCCGATGAGGCCTCAACATCCAGCGCAGAACTACCTTGCACTCCCACGCAGAACACCAACCACAGCCTGTAATTGCGCAGGTGTCGCCTCCTCTACCCGAACAGGCTCACCGGCCACCAACACCACCCGCGACCAGATGCGGTGGAAAATCCCCTTGTTCGGATCGCGACTGAAGAAACTCCCCCACAACCCCTGCAACGCCATCGGAATCACCGGCACTGGCGTCTCCTCCAGAATCCGCGTCACCCCGCCACGGAACTCGTTCATCTCGCCATCAGCGGTCAACTTGCCTTCGGGAAAGATGCATACCAACTCACCTTCCTTCAGATACTGCGCAATTCGCGTGAAGGCCTTTTCGTAAATCTGGATATCTTCATGACGCCCGGCAATCGGAATCGCCCCGGCGGTGCGGAAGATGAAGTTGAGCACCGGCAGGCGGTAGATCTTGTAGTACATGACAAAGCGAATCGGCCGACGCACGGACCCTGCAATCAATAGCGCATCGACAAACGACACGTGGTTGCACACCAGCAAGGCCGCGCCTTCGTCCGGGATCAGGTCGAGTCTTTTATGCTCCACGCGGTACATGGAATGGCTGAGCAGCCAGATCATGAAACGCATGGTGAACTCGGGGACGATCTTGAAGATGTAAGTGTTGACCGCGATGTTGAGCAGCGACACCACCAGGAACAACTCGGGGATCGACAGCTTGGCCACGCTCAGCAGCAGGATCGACACAATGGCCGACACCACCATGAACAACGCGTTGAGGATATTGTTGGCGGCGATCACCCGCGCACGCTCGTTCTCGGCGGTGCGCGACTGGATCAGCGCGTACAGCGGCACGATATAAAAACCGCCGAACACACCGAGGCCGAGGATATCGATCAACACCCACCAGGCTTGGCCGTAACCGAGCACCGCCAGCCAGTCATTGGCCTGCACGTTCTGCGGGAAGCCGCCAGAGTGCCACCACAGCAGCAGGCCGAACACCGTCAGGCCGAATGAACCGAACGGCACCAGGCCGATTTCCACCTTGCGCCCGGAGAGCTTTTCGCAAAGCATCGAGCCGAGGGCGATGCCCACCGAGAACACCGTGAGGATCAGGGTCACCACGGTTTCATCGCCGTACAACCATTCCTTGGCGTAGGCCGGGATCTGGGTCAGGTAGATCGCGCCGACAAACCAGAACCACGAGTTGCCGACAATGGAGCGCGACACCGCCGGCGTCTGCCCCAGGCCCATGCGCAGCGTGGCCCAGGACTGGGTGAAGATATTCCAGTCCAGCCGCAGTTGCGGGGTAGACGCCGCCGCCCGTGGAATGCTGCGGCTGGCCAGGTAACCCAGCACCGCCACGCCGACAATCGCCACCGCCACAATCGGCGCGTAATGGGTAGACGACATCATGATCCCGGCGCCAATGGTGCCGGCCAGGATCGCCAGGAACGTGCCCATTTCCACAAGGCCATTGCCGCCGACCAACTCATCGTCGCGCAGGGCCTGGGGCATGATCGAGTACTTCACCGGGCCAAACAGTGCCGAGTGGGTGCCCATGGCAAACAGCGCCAGTAACATCAATTCGAGGTGGTTAGTCAGGAAGCCCGTGGCGCCAACGGCCATGATCACGATCTCGCCGATCTTGATCGCGCGGATCAATGCATCCTTGTTGAATTTCTCGCCAAACTGCCCGGCCAGCGCCGAGAACAGGAAGAACGGCAGGATAAACAACAAGGCGCACAGGTTGACCCAGATCGAGCGATCACCGTCGATGGTGAGCTTGTAGAGGATCGCCAGGATCAGCGATTGCTTGAAAATGTTGTCGTTGAAGGCGCCCAGCAACTGGGTGATGAAAAACGGCAGAAAGCGCCGCGTGCGCAGCAAGGTGAATTGCGAGGGGTGGCTCATCGTCCGTGTTCCTGCGTGGCCTTTATTTATCAGGCCACGACTTTACCTAATCCCGCTTACTTATTCGCTAGCCCTGCAATACATGGCGAAACAAAAAGCTCACCTTTATAGGCGCCCTGCACGGTGCGCCTGGCGACGATCAGCCACATCAGCGCCAATGCCAGCACCAGCGCACTGCCAAATACGTAGAAAAATGTCAGATGCAGCACATTCGCCAACTTGAGCGTGGCCAGGGCGTACACGCCAAGGGGGAAGGTAAAGCCCCACCAGCCCAGGTTAAACGGAATGCCAGCGCGCAGGTAACGCAGGGTGATCAGCACCGCGATCAGCATCCACCACAAGCCGAAGCCCCACAGGGTTACCCCCGCGATCAGGCCGATGCCGTTGGCGATCTCGCCGACACCCGGCAAGCCATTGGCAGCGAAGATCGCGGGCGCGTCGCCACCGAGCAGCAACATACCGAGGGCGCCGGTGCCAATAGGGCCGAGCGCCAACCAACTCGACGCGGCCATACTGGCGTGGGGCAATTTATGCAGGGCCATGCGCAACATCAGGATGGTCAGGATGCTGAACGCCACCGGCAGGGAAAACGCCCAGAGCACATAGCTGGTCACCAGCATCACCAGTTGCGAATGAGCGTCCGCCAGATGCGGCGCCAGCAAGCCCCCGCTGGCCGCAGCGACTTCGGCGGCGACCACCGGCAACAGCCACACGGCGGTCATCTGGTCGATGCTGTGTTCCTGGCGGGTGAACATCATAAATGGGATCAATACACCGCAGGCCAGGGCCATCGCGACGTCCAACCACCACAGGGCTTCGGCCACCGGGATCACCTCAACGCCCCAGCGCGGCAGGCCGAACAACAGCAAACCGTTGAGAATCGTCGCCAACCCCATGGGAATCGTGCCAAAAAACATCGAAACCGTGGAATGCCCGAAGATCCGCCGCGCCTCGTGGAAAAACATCACCCAGCGCGCGGCATACAAGACGCTGAACAGGATGAACAGCCCAATGGTGAACATCCACAGGCCTTCAGCGATGGTGTGCAATACGGGCAGGTTGACCGGCAATTGCGCCAGTGCCAGAGCCAGCACCCCCGTGCCCATCGTTGCGGCGAACCAGTTGGGGGTGAATTGGCGAATCACTTCCCGGGGACGGGTCAGGTGGCTGAGGGGTTTGTAGCTGATGGTGTTCGAGCAGGTCATGATGAAAATCCTCTTCCTCGCATGAGGTTGAGACCATCATAGAACCTGACCGAATATCTATATAACGGGTAATATCTCTAACTGTTATCTATTTTGCAGATACCCGATTGGCGTGAAGAGTCCTGCACCCTCAACCCCACCAGAGCAGACAGGGCCAGAATGATCAGCGCCGCGCCGTAGCCGTCGGTGGTCACGATCAGGCCGTAACTGCGGATCAGGTTGCCCGCCAGCAACGACGGCAGGCAGAACGCCAGGTAACTGAGCACATAAAACGCCGACATCAACCCGGCTCGCTCATGGGGCAACGCCAGCGGCACCACGCTGCGCAACGCCCCGAGAAAGCCTGCGCCGAAGCCGCTGCCAGCGATCAGAGTGGCGATAAAAAACAACGACAGGCTGGCGCTGTGTACCGCCGTCAGGATCAGCGCCACCCCCACTGCCAGCAATGCCGCGCCAAGGCGCAGCACCTTGTCGGCCGGGCGATTGCGCAAGGTGAAGATCATCAGCGCCCCGCTCAACGTCAGTACCGCGACCAGACCGCCACCGATGAGGTTGGACGTGGACCCCGTCGCCGCCCGCACCAACGAAGGCGCCAGGGACAAATAGAACCCACCCATCGCCCACACCGCCACATCCACCGGCAACGACAACCACAGCGCCCGGCGTGCCTGGGGCGGCACATGCAGGGTTGGCCGCAGCGATGCCCATGCACCCGGAATACGGCTGACGGTTTCCGGCAGGCGCCACACATACAGTGCCTGCACCAACATCAGTGCCAGCAGCGCCGCGTAGATCAACTGCGTCGGCAATGGCGCGAACTCCACCAGCAAACTGCTACCCATCGCCCCGCACGCCATCCCCAGCAACGGTGCCACACTATTGACCAATGGCCCTTGCTGGCGGTCGGTATCCAACAGCGCCGCGCCCAGCACCGCCGTGGCCATGCCGGTGGCAAAGCCCTGTAATGTACGCGCCGCGATCAGCCAGGCCACGCTGTGTTCATTGATAAACAGCAGCATCGCCAACATATTCAGCAGCAGCGCAGCAAAAATCACCGGCTTGCGCCCCAGGTGGTCCGACAGCGAACCCACCGTCAACAGCGCCGCCAGCAGGCTCAGCGCGTATACACCGAAGATCAGCGTGAGCATACCTGCAGAAAAATGCAGGCCTTGCTGATACAGGTGATACAACGGCGTCGGCGCGCTGGACGCGGCCAGGAATGTCAGCAAGGTGATCGCCAGAAACACCAGGCTGGAACGGTGGGAAATAGGACTGGACATCGGCACGCTCCGCTAAAGCTAATATATTGCTTTTGTGGAGTGTGCGACTGGTCAGCGCTTAAAGCAAATTCTTTGTGTTAAGGTCGTAAATATGGCGATTAAAGAAGGCCTCCGCCCGGGGGGCCGTAGTGCCCGGGTACAAGAATCCGTTCATTCGGCCGTGCGTGAGCTGCTCGGAACCCACGAGCGCTCCAGCGTCACCGTGCCGATGATTGCCACTCGCGCAGGCGTCACGCCGTCGACCATCTACCGACGCTGGGGCGACCTCTCCGTTCTCCTGGCCGATGTGGCCCTGGCGCGCATGCAGCCTGATAGCGAGCCGGCCAACACCGGCAGTCTGCGCGGCGACCTGCAAGCCTGGGCCGAGCAGTATCTGGATGAAATGAGTTCAGAACCGGGGCGCAACATGATGCGCGACGTGCAATGCAGCGTGACGCCTGGGTATTGCGTGAGCATCTTGAGTGGGCAGTTTCAGGCGATTGTCGAGCGCTACCCGGATGACAACCCGCCCAGCGTCGACCGCCTGATCAACTTGCTGGCGGCGCCGACGGTGTTTCGGATTCTGTTTTCGACGGCACCGTTGGCGGCTGAAGAACTGCCTGCACTGATTGAACTCGCCTTGAGGAGATAAAAGCCTCACCCATAACCCAATGTGGGAGGAGGCAAGCCCCCTCCCACATTTCCCACAGGTCTTCAGTGAGTTATGTACGCATCCCGCGCCCACTCACCAGCAATTTCGCGCAGCCGATGTACAAGACGATGGTCGCCACAATCATGAAGGTGATCGCCACACTGATCTTGATATCCGACACACCCAGGATGCCGTAACGGAAGGCATTGACCATGTGCAGCACCGGGTTGGCCAGCGACACGGTCTGCCAGAACGGCGGCAGCAAGGTGATGGAGTAGAACACGCCGCCCAGGTAGGTCAGCGGCGTCAGCACAAAGGTCGGGATGATCGAAATATCATCGAAGTTGCGTGCAAACACTGCGTTGATGAACCCCAGCAGCGAGAAGATCGTCGCCGTCAGCACCACCACCAGAATGGTGACCCCGAGGTGATGCACCTGCAGGTGAGTGAAGAACAGCGACAACAGCGTCACGATCACCCCGACCATCAAGCCACGCAACACACCGCCTGCGGTGTAGCCCAGCAGGATGGTGTGCGGTGACACCGGCGAGACCATCAGTTCTTCAATCGAGCGCTGGAACTTGCTGCCGAAGAAACTTGAAACCACGTTGCCGTAGGAGTTGGTGATCACCGACATCATGATCAGGCCCGGCACGATGTACTCCATATAGGTGAAACCACCCATGTCACCGATCTGCCGGCCGATCAGGTTACCGAAGATCACGAAGTACAGGACCATGGTGATCGCTGGCGGTAGCAGGGTCTGCGGCCAGATCCGGGTAAAGCGCTTCACTTCACGGTAAACGATGGTTTGCAGCGCGACGAGGTTGGGTTGCAGTTCGGAACTCATACCGCCACCTTCGTCAGATTTTTCTCCACCAGGGACACGAACAACTCCTCAAGGCGATTGGTTTTGTTACGTAGGCTCAGCACTTCGATGTTCTGGGTCGCCAGCTGCGTGAACAGCGCGGTGATGCCCATGGCCTTGTCGACCTGGACCTCCAGAGTGTGGCTGTCCAACAGCCGGCTCGGGTAGCCCAGCAGTTGCGGCGGCGCCGACAGATTGTTCTTCAGGTCGAGCAGAAAAGTTTCCACATGCAACTGGCCCAACAGGTTACGCATGCTGGTGTTCTCGACGATGGTGCCGTGGTCAATGATGCCGATGTTGCGGCACAACTGCTCAGCCTCTTCCAGGTAATGGGTGGTGAGGATGATGGTGATGCCCTTCTCGTTCAGCTCGGTGAGAAAGGTCCACATCGAACGGCGCAACTCGATATCCACGCCAGCGGTGGGCTCATCGAGGATCAGCAGGCGTGGCTCATGCACCAGGGCGCGAGCGATCATCAGACGACGTTTCATACCGCCGGACAATGAACGGGACGGCACGTCGCGCTTGTCCCACAGGCCGAGCTGGGTCAGGTACTGCTCGGCGCGTTCCTTGGCGATTTTCGACGGGATGCCGTAGTAACCGGCCTGGGTCACAACGATATCGAAGGTCTTTTCGAACTGGTTGAAGTTGAATTCCTGAGGCACCACGCCGATGGAGCGCTTGAGCGCCGCCGGGGATTTATCCAGGTCATGGCCGAAGATATTCACCGTGCCGCTGGTCTTGTTGACCAGGGTGGAGAGGATGCCAATGGTGGTGGATTTGCCGGCACCGTTGGGGCCGAGCAAGGCGAAGAAGTCACCTTCGGCAACATCCAGATCGATACCACTCAGGGCCTGGAAACCGTTGCCGTAGGTTTTGGTTAGCTGCCGGATGGACAGAGCGGAACTCATATCGGAATACGCACCAAAGAAGGGAATGAAAAGAGTAGATGAGCGCGCAGCCCACGTAGTTCAACGGCGGCGCATGACAAGCATGGTGCTTGCCCGCGCCGCACAAGTACAGTCACCTGTATTAATAGTCAGTATTAAGTCAACGCGGTCATGACCGCTTTGCGATAGGCCGGGCGTTGTTGCAGGCGCTGGTACCAGGCTTCCAGATGGGGCATTGCCGGGCGCTCGATGGGCATTTCAAACCAGGCGTAGGCAAAGCAACCCAAGGGGATATCGCCCATGCCGAAGGCACTGCCGGACAGGTAAGGCTGCTCGGCGAGGGCCTGGTCGACTGTTTTGAGCGCATCGATACACGCTTGGCGCCCGGCATTGATGCTGTCCCAGTTCTGTTTTTCCGCCGGGGTACGCACGACACCCCAGAACACCGCCTTGAACGGCTCGGCCAGGGTCGAGGTGGTCCAGTCCATCCACTTCTCCGCGCTGGCTCGGGCTTGCAGATCGGTCGGATAAAATTCCGACGCGTGCTTGGCACATAGATAACGCACGATGGTGTTGGATTCCCACAACACAAAGTCATCGTCCTGAATCATCGGCACCCGGCCATTGGGGTTCAACGCCCGGTATTGCGGGGTGTCGACCACACCAAAAGCCCCGCCCGCATCAATCGCCTCATAGTCCAGGCCGAGTTCCTCGGCGCACCACAGTGCTTTCCTGACGTTTGATGAATTTTTACGACCCCAGATCTTCAGCATGACCGCGCCTTATTGTTGATGAACATGGCTTGATGGACGCAGCAGCATACGCCGGTTCACCCGCGGCTTAAATCACTCTGCAGGTCGCCCAACAGGTTTGGCTTATCGTCGCCAAACAGGTGCGGGTAACATTTCCGAATATGGGTGAAGAACAATTCCTCGGGCACATCTGCAAATTGCCCGTGGTCCACCACGTACTCCATCGACCGCTGGCCCTGGCGATTGAACGCGTGAAACACACTGTCGTTGCGCCCGTCGAAGTCCAGCGGCGGAACATCGAATACTTCGCACAATTGCTGATTGAATGCCGGCGTGGCTTTGACCCAGCGGCCGTTCAAGTACAGCTCGGTGTAGCCGTGCATGGCGAACACATCACTCTTGAGCAACGCAAGCAGGCGCGGGGTCGACAGGTGATTGCGCACATCCGCCAGGCCAATGCGCGCCGGGATCCCACAGTGGCGCGCGCAGGCAGCAAGCAAGGTGGCCTTGGGCACGCAGTAGCTCTCACGGGTGGCCAACGCAGAGCTGGCATTCAAGGTGTCTGGATCGCGGCTGAAGGTGTAGGGGTTGTAGCGCACGGCATCACGCACGGCGTAATAGAGACTGACTGCCTGGTCAGTTAAATCCGCACGGGTTCCGCGATGTTTTTCGGCGAACTCCACCACCGCAGGGTGGTCACTATCGATGAAGCGGCTGGGACTCAGGTACGTTTCCATGAGCGCTGTCTCCGAGGGAAGCCTGGAGTCTAACGACAGGTCGGCCGTGGAGATAACGACGAATCGGCCAAATCTCGTAACACCCTGATCACCGCGCTTTCTCGGATGCCGACTAAGCTCCTTGGTGGTTTCGCCCCTGGTTTCACGGAGGATTGAATATGCTGTTGTTGTGGATACTGGTTCTGGTGGTCGGCGTTGCCTACCTGGCACATCGCCGCACCGCGCCCCTGCCCGCCTTGGGCGTGGTCGCCGTCTACCTGCTGGCGATGGGCGCCTGGAGCCATGCACCGGGTTGGCTGTTGCTGATCTTCTGGGTGTTGATCGCTGTCGTGGCCGCGCCCTTGCTGCTGCCGGACCTGCGCCGCCAATATTTCACCAAGCCACTGTTCAGCTGGTTCCAGAAAGTCCTTCCGCCCATGTCCGAAACCGAGCGCGATGCCATCGACGCCGGCACCGTTTGGTGGGACGGCGAGCTGTTCAGCGGCCGCCCCGATTGGGACAAGTTGCTGGCCTACCCCAAGGTGCAACTGACCGAAGAGGAACAAGCCTTCATCGACGGCCCCACCGAAGAACTCTGCGCCATGGTCAGCGACTGGGAAATCGGCCAGGCCATGGACTTGCCGCCGGCTGCATGGGAGCACATCAAGACCCACGGTTTCTTCGCACTTATCATTCCCAAGGAGTACGGCGGCAAGGGTTTCTCCGCCTACGCTCACTCCCAGGTGGCGATGAAACTCGCCACCCGCAGCGGCGACCTCGCCTCCACCGTGATGGTGCCAAACTCCCTCGGCCCGGCCGAACTGCTGCTGCACTACGGCACCGATGAACAACGCAACCACTACCTGCCACGCCTGGCCCGCGGCGATGATATTCCGTGCTTCGCCCTAACCGGGCCACTGGCTGGCTCCGATGCGGGCGCCATGCCTGACACCGGCGTGATCTGCAAAGGTGAATGGGAAGGCAAGGAAACCCTCGGCCTGCGCCTGAACTGGGAAAAACGCTACATCACCCTCGGCCCGGTCGCGACCCTGCTCGGGCTGGCCTTCAAAGCCCATGACCCGGACCATCTGTTGGGCGAAGAGGAAGATCTGGGTATCAGCCTGGCGCTGATTCCCACAGACACCCCCGGTGTGGAAATCGGCCGTCGTCACCTGCCGCTCGGCGCCGCCTTCATGAACGGCCCCAACTCCGGCAAGGACGTGTTCATCCCCCTGGAATTCCTCATCGGCGGCCAGGAAATGCTCGGCAAGGGCTGGATGATGCTGATGAATTGCCTGTCGGTGGGCCGTTCGATTTCCCTGCCGGCAGTCGGCACCGGCGCGGCCAAGTTCACCAGCCTGGTGACCGGCCAGTACGCCCAGGTGCGCGAACAATTCAACGTGCCACTCTCCGCCTTCGAAGGTATCCAGGAAGCCCTGGCCCGTATCGGCGGCAACGCCTGGCTGATGGACAGTGCGCGCATGCTCACCGCCAATGCCGTTGACCTCGGGGAAAAACCTTCAGTGCTGTCGGCAATCCTCAAGTACCACCTCACCGAGCGCGGCCGTGAATGCATCAGCCACGCGATGGACGTACACGGCGGCAAGGGCATCATCATGGGCCCCAACAATTACCTGGGCCGTAGCTGGCAAGGTGCGCCGATCTTCATCACTGTCGAGGGCGCGAATATCCTCTCGCGCAACCTGATGATCTTTGGCCAGGGCGCCATCCGCTGCCATCCGTTCGTGCTCAAGGAAATGGCCCTGGCCGGTCGCGAAGACCATGACCAGGCGCTGAAGGAATTTGACGGCCTGCTGATGCAACACATCGGTTTTGCCGTGAGCAACGCCGCGAGCACCCTGGTACTGAACTTGGGCTTTGGCCGCTTTGAGAAAGCGCCGGGTAACCGCTTGAGCCAGGGTTATTTCCGTGCACTCAATCGCCAGGCTGCGGCCTTCGCCCTGCTTGCGGACTTGAGCATGATGCTGCTGGGCGGCGAGCTGAAACGCCGCGAACGCCTGTCGGCACGCCTGGGGGATGTACTGAGCCATATGTACCTGGCTTCAGCGGCGCTCAAGCGCTATCACGATCTGGATTCGCCGGACCACCTGGAACCGCTGTTCGCCTGGGCCATGGAAGAAAGCCTCGGCGAGTCGGAACGTGCGCTGGATGAGTTGCTGGGCAACTTCCCGAACAAGGTGCTCGGCTGCCTGCTGCGGGTGATTGTGTTCCCGTTCGGCCGTCGCCATACCGGGCCGTCCGATGCACTGGATGCCGAGGTGGCCGCCGTCATCGGCCGCGCCAAAGGCGACCCGACACTGGAAGAATTGCTGGCCGGCTGCTACCGCCCACAATCGGCGGACGATCCGGTCGGCGCCCTGCAACACGCCTACGACCTATTGGGTGCCAGCCATCCGCTGCAGAAAAAACTCCACACCGCGCTCAAAAGCGGCCAGGTCAAACCGACGGCCGGCGAGCATGCCATCGACGCCGCGCTGCATGCCAACGTGCTGCAACCGGGCGAGGCGCAGACGTTGCGCGACGCTGAAGCAGCGCGGCGCAAGGTGATCGACGTGGATGATTTCAGCAAGGAAGAACTGACCCAGGCTGAGGGTACAGTCCGCTGATCCCAGCGGTCATATAAAAACGGGCGCGAGGGCTATATACTCTCGCGCCCGTTTTTGCTTTAGAGGACTTATCTCGTGTCCAACGTCGTTGCCGATCATCTCGTCTTGCTCGACCACCTGCGCAGCATCCTGGTTGCCGTCGGCGAAGCCGAACAGGTGCCCGAGGAAAGCCACACCCTGTTCCTGGAGCGCTTCGACGAACTGCGCGCCCTACTGCCGATTGACCCGATCGAAAGCCAATACCTGGGCCAGGACCTGATGAGCCAAGTCATTCTGCGCTACCCGCAAATTGCCCACCTGGTGCCACGCGATCTGCTGTGGTTCTTCGGCGGCGATTGCCTGCACTTTATGCCCGACGAAGAGCTGGACCTGTACCAGGCCCTGGAAGAACGTCGTTATGAGGCCGAACAGAACGACGAGCCGTTCGACTGGAACCAGGAAAAGCAACTGCTGGCCATGCCCCAGGATCAGAGCAAGCACTGATCAGCCAGCCGTACCAGAGGGCCGACGCAATGTCGGCTCCTTCGCCATACACTCCACCAGATAATCAATAAACACCCGCAGCTTCGGCGGCAGGTAGCGCGTGGGCGAATGCAGCAACCACGCCTCGCCATGGTAGGACGCAATAAAATCCCACCCTGGCAACACCTGTACCAAACGCCCCTCCTCCAGCGCATGGCGCGCCGTAAAGAACGGCAGGCTGCCAATCCCCACATGTTGCAACACCGCATCCAGCCGCACGCCGGTGTGATTCGCTGCATAACGCCCGTGCACGCCGACGGTCACTGTCTTACCGTCCTGTCGGAATTTCCAACGCGAGTCGCCGGGGGTTTCGCCAAGGTAGATGCAGCTGTGTTCCAGCAAATCGTGGGGATGCTCCGGCATACCGTGATCGGCCAGGTACTGCGGCGTCGCACACAGCAAATGCTCAATCGGCAATAGCTGACGCCCCACCAGCCCCGGCGGCGGGCTGTCGGTGATGCGAATGCTCAGATCAACATTGTCATCGATCATGTCTACCTGCCGGTCCTCTAGGATCAACTGCACATCCACCTTGGGATACCGCCGCAGAAACTCCGGCATATGTGGGTGCACCACGAACCGCCCCACCGCCTTAGGCACACTGACCCGCACCAGCCCCTCGGCCTCATGGGTGAATTGGCCACTTATTTCCATCACCGAACGCGCCGCGCTGACCATCTCCTGGCAGCGCTTGAACACCTCTTCACCGCCTTCGCTCAAGCGCAGTTTGCGCGTGGTGCGTTGCAGCAACCGGGTAGCCAGGGCCTTTTCCAGGCGCGAAATACTGCGACTCACCGCCGAGGGCGAAACGCTCAATTGCCGTGCCGCTCCGGAGAAGCTGCCGGTCTCTACCACCTTGACGAAAATCGCCATTTCCCCCAGCAGCGGTAACGGAAGATTGATGCTCATGACGCACAGGTCCATTGATATTTGAGCGGATTATCACCTATCCAAGCACTATTTATACTGCCCGCAGAACCCTGATGCGGATGTAGAAGATGACCGAGCGCCTGTTTTTCACCCACGATCACCTCAGTGCCGAGCTTGAAGTACTGAGCTGCACGCACTGCGACGACCAGTTTGCGGTCATTTTACAGTCGACGATTTTCCATCCCCAGGGCGGTGGCCAGCCGTTCGACACGGGCTGGCTCGGTGATGGTCAGGTCCTGCGCGTCACTCAGGAAGCTGATCGCGTAGTGCACTATGTCAACCAACCTGTAGCTGTGGGTCCCATCAC
The DNA here is from genome assembly GCF_009764655.1 of Pseudomonas sp. PB105. Classification (NCBI taxonomy): domain Bacteria; kingdom Pseudomonadati; phylum Pseudomonadota; class Gammaproteobacteria; order Pseudomonadales; family Pseudomonadaceae; genus Pseudomonas; species Pseudomonas sp. PB105. The sequence continues at coordinate 68,340 of NZ_RWIO01000032.1, read as the reverse complement.
CGCGCGGGTCGATGAACCACGCCGTACCCTGCACACACGCCTGCATTCCGCCGGACATTTGATCGGCAACGCCGGCGAAACCCTGGGCTGGATGCCGATCAAGGCGCACCACTGGCCGGGCGAAGGCAAGATCACTTTTATCCGTGGCGAAAGCGCGCAAGCCATTGACGCCGAGACCCTTCAGCAGCAGATCAACCAATGGATCGCCGCAGATTATCCGCGCCATATGGCCCTGGATGACGGCACCCGCGAGGTGGGCTTCGGCGAGCTGCCCACCTACGCTTGCGGCGGTACCCATGTGCAAACACTTGGCGAGCTGGGTGAGGTAACTATCCTGGCCCTGTCGGAAAAAAAGGGCGCGCTGTCGGTGCGGTACAGCCTGGACTAAACCGCGACGATTCTTCGAGCACTGCGCCCAGAGACGCCTCTAAACCGCAGGTTACAGCGTTGCAACATGCGCATTCGAGGGTGCTATCGAGTTTTTAGATAAGCCTCTTTTTGGTCTCCCTGGCACACCTTTGCAGTGTTAGTGTGTGGAAATGTTTCTGACACATTGATCAGAAACCCCCTACTCTCCCTTTGCAAAGGAATGCCTCTAACCATGCACTTTCCCCTCAAGCAATTGGCGGCTGCGACCTTGCTCGCGGCGAGCCTTTCGGTGATGAGCACCGCCGTTTTTGCCAACATTACGCCGGAGCAAAGCACGGCAATTCTGAAGGGTTTCAACGAAACGTCAGTTACCGATTTTCGTGGTTTCCTCAGCACCCTGGCCAAGGGCGACCTGGGTAAAACCGCTGACGTGGGCCCGGCTATCAGCGCCTTCCTCGACAACCAGACCCTGACCGCCGACCAGCAGAACGACATCCATCGCTTGCTGGGCATTTACACCCGAGCGAAGTACGGCAAAGCCGCCCTCGACACCCTGCGCGAACTGGTGGAAATCCCGACCTTCAACGTGGACGGTGTGCCGCAATACAAGAACCCGGAATTCATTCGGATTGCCGACAAGATCCAGGCCCTGGCCGAGAGCTTTGACCTGAATTTCCGTAACGTCGACAACCGCGTGTATGAAATCTCCCTGGCAGGCAGCGGCGACGAGGTAGTGGGTATCCACGCTCACGCCGACGTGGTGCCGGTGACACCGGAAAACTGGGTATTGAAGGACGGCACCCACCTCGATCCCTTCAAGGTCACGCTGATCGGCGACCGCATGTATGGCCGGGGCACCGAGGATGATAAAAACGGCATTGTGGTAGCGATGTATGCCATGAAGGTGATCAAGGAAGAAAAGCTGCCGTTGGCGCGTAATTTCAAGCTGCTGGTGGACACCACTGAAGAAACCTCCGGCGACGCAATCCCTTACTACTTCGAACGCAACCCGACGCCGCAATACAACCTGGCGCTGGACGGCGGCTACCCGGTGGTGATTGCCGAAAAAGGTTATGGCACCGTCATGGCCACTTTCCCGCGCCGTAAAGGGGAAGGCAAAGGTGCAGAAATCATCGCAATGACCGGCGGCATGGCCACCAACCAGATTCCGTCGGCGTCGGTGGCCACGTTCGTCAGCGAAAAACCTGCCGAATTGGCAGCCAGCCTGCAAAACGCCGGCACGGCATACGCCAAGCGCAACGGTGGTGATTTTGAGGTGAGCGCCAAGGTCGTGGGCAAGGATGTCAAACTGACCGTCTCCGGGGTGTCGGCGCACTCCTCCGAGCCAGAGGCCGGTATCAACCCGGTGGCGCGCATGCTGGAGCTGATCCACAGCGTCGACGGCAAGATTGCCCTCAAGCACAACCACATCACCGACGCAGCACGGTATGCGTCCGACAATTGGGGCCTGGATTACCTGGGTGGCAAATTGGGCGTGGGCTTCTCCGATGACTTCATGGGGCCGCTGACCACGTCGCTGACCTTTGTCGGGCTGGACGACAACGCCTTCAAGCTGGCGGTCAACCTGCGGGTGCCGAAGGGCAAATCCCCGGAGAAACTCAAGGCTGAGATCGCCGAGAAACTGAGCGCCTGGGACAAGAAGACCAAGGTCAACGTGGACTTAACCTACTCGGTGGCCGAGCCGATGTTCCGCAACCCGGAAGGTGAATGGGTGAAGGCCTTGCTCGCGGTCGCCAGCGAAAACCTGGGCATGGAACATAAATTCGGTACTTCGGCCGGCGCCACCTCGGTCCACGACCTGCCGAACGGTGTACAGTTTGGCCTCGCGCGCCCGGAAGTGAAATACACCGGGCATACCGACAACGAGTTCAAGACGGTCGACCAGTTCTTGCTGGACTTGCAAATCGTCACCGAAATGATGGGCCGCATCGGCCAACTGCCCACGCTCTGACCCGCGTTCGCGCCCGCCACCAGGCGGGCGTTGGCGCCTCACTTCAGGGTGTTGCTCAAATCCCAGGCAAAGAAAAGCCACTCGATTGAGTGGCTTTTTTCTTGAATATGGAGCGGGAAACGAGACTCGAACTCGCGACCCCGACCTTGGCAAGGTCGTGCTCTACCAACTGAGCTATTCCCGCAAATGGCGTCCCCTAGGGGACTCGAACCCCTGTTACCGCCGTGAAAGGGCGGTGTCCTAGGCCACTAGACGAAGGGGACACGCTACTGAAACACATGGTGTGTGCTTCAGTGCCCAGAGGCCGCATCCGAGGATGTGGTCCTGGTTTCACTCAGTGCCGCCCTAAAGCCACACTGTTTGTAAATTGGAGCGGGAAACGAGACTCGAACTCGCGACCCCGACCTTGGCAAGGTCGTGCTCTACCAACTGAGCTATTCCCGCATATGGCGTCCCCTAGGGGACTCGAACCCCTGTTACCGCCGTGAAAGGGCGGTGTCCTAGGCCACTAGACGAAGGGGACACACGTACAACATTCACTACTCATCGCGTTTCGCTGTGTGCTTTACGCTTTAAGTGGCGCGCATTCTATGGATGGATTGGGAGGTCGTCAACCCCCAAGGATAAATTTATTAAAATCAATGACTTCGCCCGCGTTTACCGGCGCTTGCGGGCATTCTGCCGGTCCGCACCTTGACGCCTATATTCTGGCACCCGACAAGACGCTATAGTTCACCCTGGCAAATGATGGCAATGTGCATTCACGCAGGGAGCGCGTATCTATATAGAAGAAACTACCTGGGCAACTGGTCGATCAGACCTATCCGATAGCCGGCTCAGTCACTACACTCCACTGCAAACCCTATAAAGAGGTCACACCGGTGACACCACTCATGATCACCCTGCTGGTAATAGCCGGGATCGCAATACTGATCGCCATTGGCTACATGAACCACGTGGTGGAAAACAACAAGCTGGAAAAGCAGCGCACCCAGATCGAGCTTAACGATCGCCTGCGCCGTTGCGGTGAGATCACCGAAACATTCCCAGGCCAACTGATGACGCCGGCGCTCAAACTGTTGTTGACCCGCCTGGAGCTCAACGTCAACCAGCGGTTGTTGAATCTCAACAAGACCAGTGCACCGATCAAGGCGCGCATCACCGAGCTGAACACCTTGGTGGCCCAGGGCGAATCCATCCCGGTAAACAACCCGCCGGCACCTATCCAGACCGAAGCCAAGGCCAAGGACGTGCGTTTCCTGCTCGAAGCCCTGCACGGCCAGGTAACGCGCGCGGCCCAGGATGGCTTCCTGCCCTCCAACGAAGCCAAGCACTGGATCAAGGAAATCCGCCATATCCTGGTGCTGCTGCACATCGAATTCTTCAACAATCTCGGACAGCACGCGCTGCAGCAAGGCCAACCAGGCCAGGCACGACTGGCTTTCGAACGTGGCGTGCAGTACCTGCGCAAGCAGCCGGAGCCGGTGCTCTACAGCGCCCAGTTGCAACAACTGGAAGGCCAACTGGCCCGCGCCAACTCCACGGTGCTGGCTAACAGCCAACAGGCCGTAGAAGAGGTCAGCGAATTGACCGAAGGCATGAAAGAAGTCGAAGCCGACGCCGAGTGGAAGAAGAAAGTCATCTACGACTGATGCTCGCGAAACAATAGGTGCCATCACCCTGGCACCTATCCTCCACCCGCCGACTAGCGTAAAAAAGTGCCCCTCACTCCGTGAAGTCAGAGGCCTGCTATGCCTATCGCCGTCATTGATGGACAACCACTGCATTATCTCGACCAGGGCACCGGCCCGGCCGTCCTGCTCGGCTCCAGCTACCTGTGGGACCGCGACATGTGGGCGCCGCAGATCGAAGCCCTGTCGCAACAGTACCGTGTGATCGTGCCCGAACTCTGGGGCCACGGTGAATCGGGCCGACTACCCACGCAGACTCACTCCCTCGACGACCTCGCGCGCCAGAACCTGGCCCTGCTGGATCACTTGGATATTGCGCAGATCAACCTGGTGGGCCTCTCGGTAGGCGGAATGTGGGGGGCGCGCCTGGCGTTGCAGGCGCCCGAGCGCATCAATAGCCTGGTGCTGCTGGACACCTACCTCGGCGCAGAGCCCGAGGCTACGCGCCAGTATTACTTCTCGCTGTTCAAGATGATTGAAGACGCCGGCGCGATTCCCGAGCCGTTGCTGGATGTGATCGCGCCGATCTTCTTCCGCCCGGAGATCGACCGCAAATCAGCGCTCTACCAGGACTTTCGCGCGTCGCTGCAAGCTTTTTCCCGAGACCGCCTGCTGCAGAGCATCGTGCCCTTGGGTCGGTTGATCTTCAGCCGCGACGACGTGCTGGAACAGCTGTCGGACCTGGACGCTGACACCACCCTGGTGATGTGCGGCGAGCAGGACAAACCCCGCCCACCCGCCGAATCCAAGGAAATGGCCGAACTGATTGGCTGCGCCCTGACGTTGATTCCAGACGCCGGGCATATCTCCAGCCGCGAAAACCCGGACTTCGTCAACGAAGCGCTGCTGACCTTTCTCGCCAACCACGCCTGATCGCCCTCCCCTTTGATCGCAGCCTCTGCACTGCGGTCAAAGGCGGAAATGCCCCACCATCCCCTTGAGCTCCGCCCCCAACTGCGCCAGCTGGATGCTCGACGCCGCGTTGCCCTGCATGCTCAACGCCGACTGATCGGCACTCGCCCGGATACTGGTGACGCTGCGGTTGATCTCTTCGGCCACCGAGCTTTGCTCCTCGGCCGCAGCGGCGATCTGCTGGTTCATCTGCTGGATCAACGACACCGCGCCCGCGATACTGCCCAGGGCACTTTCGGTTTCCAGGGCATCGCTGACCGCCAGTTTGACCAGCTCGCCGCTTTGCTGGATCTGCTGCACCGAGGATTGCGCCGCGCTGCGCAAAGTGCTGACCAACCGCTCGATTTCTTCGGTTGATTGCTGGGTACGCTTGGCGAGCGCCCGCACCTCATCGGCCACTACCGCAAAGCCACGGCCCTGTTCACCTGCGCGGGCGGCTTCGATCGCCGCGTTCAGGGCCAGCAGGTTGGTCTGTTCCGCCACGCTTTTGATCACGCCCAGCACGGTGCCGATGTTCTGGATTTCGGCACTGAGGCTCTCGATGCTCGCACTGGCACTGGTGCTGGAAGTGGCCAGCAACTCGATGCGCTGCAGACTCTGGCGCACCACTTGCTGCCCACTGTCGACCTTGTCATCCGCCGTCTGCGCGGCTTGCGCGGCCTCTTCGGCGTTGCGCGCCACGTCGTGCACCGTGGCGGTCATCTGGTTCATCGCGGTGGCCACCTGCTCGGTTTCTTCCTTCTGGCTGCTGACCTCGACATTGGTTTGCTCGGTGACGCTGGAGAGCGTCTGCGCCGAGCTGGCCAATTGCTCGATTCCGGCCTGCAGGCCGCTGACCATCTGGCTCAGGCCGTTGCCCATCTGTTGCATGGCCTGCATCAACTGGCCGATCTCATCACGACGACTGACCTCCATGCGCCCGCTCAGATCCCCAGCGGCAATCTGCTGCGCCACCGCAATCACACTGCGCAGCGGCGCGACGATCAAACGGGTAATCACCCATGCGGCAATCAGCCCCACCAGCAAGGCCAGGGCCGACGAGCCGATGATCAACAGTGCGTTTTTTTTCAGTTGCGCCTGCATCGACAGGTCTTCGGCGTCATAGGCCTGATTGACCCGGCTGACCACCAGGGCCGCCCGGTCATGCAGTTGTTTGTAGACCACTTTTTCCTGCGCCAGCAGGCCGGTGTACTCACCCAGTTTCTCGCTGAACGCAGCAATATGCCCGGAGACTTCATTGAGCACTGTCTGATATCCGGAGTCCTTGACCGAGGTTTTCAGTTGTTCGACCTGAGCCAAGGCCTGGTCGGCCTGCTCGATCTTGCCTTGCTCGGCGTCCTCGGCGTCCACTTTGCGGCTCTGGTCCAGGCGCACATGGGCTTCGTTCATGGCTTGCAACATCAAGCGCGATACCTGACTGACCTGTCCGGCCTGCTCGATAAACTCGGCGCCCTCCTTGCCCTGGCTTTGCTTGAGGCCATAAGCCCCATCGTCCGCAAGGCCGGCCTGCAACACATCAAGGTTATTCGCCACGCTGGACACCGACCAGCTGGCCATTTCCAGCGCCAGATCCTTGGTCTGGGTCAGTTCGACAAACTCATCGAACGCTTTGCGGTAAGCGGCCAGTGCCTGCTCGACATCGGTCATCACCGGCACGTTCGCCGCAGACTGGGCCTTGAGGGCGGCGGCCTGGGCTGCCAAGGCGTCGACGCTTTCATGCAGCGCGTCGACCGCCTTGGGGTCGGCGTGCAGCGCGTAGTCCTGCTCGATCAGACGCACCTTGAGCAAGCCGCTATTGAGCGACGACATGGCCTTGAGCCCTTCGAAACGCTGGCCAACGGTCTGCAGGGACCACACGCCAATGGCCGCCACCAACGCGGTCAGCAGCAGCACCAGCATAAAGCCCAAGCCCAGTTTTTTCGCCATACCGAGGTTGGCGAAACGTCGTTGCACGCCTGAAATCATTGCACTTGAATCCTCTTGCAATGGCAGATGCCATCAAGCCCGATTGACATGCAGCGAGATTCGCAACCACAAGGCACTGAACACAAGACGCTGGCGCCACAATAATGGCAAAAAGCTACACGCTCGTCGTTTTCAGAATGGTCGAGGTCGATCTGGCGGGCCCCATGGCACTGAACAACGCCAAGGCCCGCGGATCAGTTGCATAGGCCACATTGATGCGCAGCCACTCGCTGGCCTGCGCCGTCGGGCTGAACAACGCCCCAGGAGACAACAACACCCCTAGCCGCCGGGCACACATCTGTAACAGCGAAGGCTGCACCTCTCCCGGTCGCGTCCACAGGAACATGCCCCCGGCGGGCACCGCGAACACCTCCCATTCTTCGTCTTCCAGCACTTGCAGGGTGGCCTTCATTTCGGTACCCAGTCGCTTGCGCAGGCGCTGTACCCATTTACGATAGGTGCCATTGGCCAGCAGCGTGGCCACCACTGCCTCGGCGAACCGCGAGGTGCCGAACCCGGTCAAGGTCTTGAGGCTGGCCAGTTGCGCGATGATCGCCGAACTGGCACTCAGATACCCCACGCGCAACGCACTGCTCAAGGTCTTGGAGAAACTCGCGACGTAGATCACCCGATCATCATGGGGCAACGCCGCAAGCCGCACGCAACTGGCATGTTGCAGGTCACCGTAGACGTCTTCCTCAATGATCAGGAAGTTTTCGCGGTGAGCCAGCTCCAGCAGGCGCTCGGCCACCTCGCGGCACAAACTCGTACCCGTAGGGTTGTGATGAACGCTGTGGATGAACAGGCACTTGGGCCGATGTTGCTGCAGCAAGGCTTCCAGGACCGAGAGATCGGGACCGCCCTGTATACGCGGCACCTCCAGCAGTTGCACGCCCTGGAACACCAGTTGCTGATAGAGGTTGCCGTACCCCGGTGTTTCCACCACCACGTAATCGCCTGCCTTGAGCAGCGTGCGTATCAGCAAGTCCTGGGCATGGCCCGCGCCTGCGGTCGTGAGGATGCGGTCCACGCTGGAAGCGATATGAATCTGCGTCAGGCGCTTGAGCAGTTGCTCACGCAACGCGGGCAGCCCCAACGGCGTGCTGTAGTTGAACAGGCCTGCAGTGTCGGTACGGGCGACTTCACGAATCGCATAACTGATGTCATCGCTCTCGCGCCAGGCATCGGGTAACCAGCCGCAGCCCAGTTTCAACTCGCCCAGCGGGTTGTCGGCAAAGCTGCCCCATTCGCGCTCCGCCCCCTCATACCAATTGCCTTCGTGGGAATCCCCCGGCTGGGCCACCACAAATCCCGAGCCCTGCCGGGGCGCCAGCACCCCCTGCGCGACCATCCGTTCGAGTGCTTCGATCACGCTGGATTGGCTGAGCAGGTTATCCAGGGCCAACTGGCGGATGGACGGCAAGCGCGTGCCGGGGCTGATCCCGTCCTTGCGAATCCATTGCGCCACTGCACTGACGATTTGCTGCACCACCGGTACAAGGGCTTGTCGATCGATCCCTAAATCCATGAGCCACTCACTTCAACTGTCTGTTATCAACCCAAAGAGTTAAGCACAGAAGCGGTTGATTGCCGGGCGCATAAATTTATTAAAGTATTGATTTTATTGGGTTATTTACCTAATGACACATATTCGGTCGCGGCGTTGTGCCAGCTCTGGAAACGCCCCACAGCGCCCCAGCCTATTTCGAATGGGGGCCGACGCAAGGTCCTAGATCGCCGTCGCGCCACCGTCCACGGCCAAGGCGTGGCCGGTGGTGAACGCCGCTCCGTCGCTGCACAGGTAAAGCACGGCGCTGGCGATTTCCTCGACCTTGCCGATACGTCCGACCGGGTGCATGGCGGCGGCGAATTCGGCCTTGCGGGGGTCGGCTTCATAGGCACGGCGGAACATGTCGGTGTCGATCACTGCGGGGCAGACGGCGTTGACGCGGATTTTCTTCTTGGCGTACTCGATGGCCGCCGATTTGGTCAGGCCGATCACCGCATGCTTGGAGGCCGCGTAGATGCTCATCTTCGGCGCCGCGCCAAGCCCCGCGACCGACGCGGTGTTGACGATAGCGCCGCCACCCTGTGCCAGCAGCAGCGGCAACTGGTACTTCATGCACAGCCATACGCCTTTGACGTTGACGCCCATGATGGCGTCGAACTCATCCAGGCTGCCGTCAGCCAGCTTGCCCTTCTCAATCTCGATGCCGGCGTTATTAAAGGCATAGTCCAGGCGGCCATAAGCGCTGACGGTCTGCGCCATCAACTGCTGAACATCCGTCTCCTGCGTGACGTTGCAGCGCACAAACAGTGCCTCGCCACCGGCCTGGTGGATCAGCGCGACGGTGCCCTCGCCGCCCGCCACATCCAGGTCGGCAACCACAACCTTCAAGCCTTCGGCGGCGAACGCCAGCGCGGTAGCGCGACCAATACCGGCGGCGGCGCCGGTCACCAGGGCGACCTGGCCAGAAAACGTCATGCTCATGGGGGATGTCCTATGGGAGAAATAGCCGTGGGACGAGTCTAGCCAACAGCACGCCGGACGCGTCAGCACTATCAAAAGCCCGGTTAGGGCAGCATGCGCACCAGTGATAACGAGACCGGGCGCACTATCAACGCAGCCTATCGAGCAGCATTCGCACCCAAAGCCAGCCTTGCCCCCAAGCCGTTCAAGGTCTATCACTCATGCTCCACTTTTTAAAGAGTCCCTGCCATGACCGCCCAGACCAACCGCCAATTCCTGCTCGCCAAACGCCCGGTCGGCGCGGCGACGCGGGACACCTTCACCTATCAGGAAGTGCCGGTGGGCACGCCCCAGGACGGGCAAGTGCTGGTACGCAATGAATACTTGTCCCTCGACCCAGCCATGCGCGGCTGGATGAATGAGGGCAAGTCCTACATTCCGCCCGTCGGCATCGGCGAGGTGATGCGCGCACTCGGCGTGGGCAAGGTGATTGCTTCGAACAACCCGAAATTCGCGGTCGGAGACTACGTAAACGGTGCCTTGGGGGTGCAGGATTATTTCCTCGGCGAGCCCCGCGGCTTCTACACCGTCGACCCTAAGCTTGCCCCGCTGCCCCGCTACCTTTCTGCACTGGGCATGACCGGCATGACGGCCTACTTCGCGCTGCTGGACACCGGCGCGCCCAAGTCGGGTGACACCGTAGTGATCTCAGGCGCAGCCGGCGCCGTAGGCAGTATTGCCGGGCAGATCGCCAAGCTTAAAGGGTGCCGCGTGGTCGGCATCGCCGGTGGCGCCGACAAGTGCAGGTTCCTGGTGGACGAATTGGGTTTTGACGCGGCCATCGATTACAAGAACGAAGACGTACCCGCCGCTCTCAAGCGCGAATGCCCGAAGGGCGTGGATGTGTATTTCGATAACGTCGGCGGCGACATCCTCGACGCAGTACTCAGCCGCCTGGCGTTGAAGGCTCGCGTGGTGATCTGTGGCGCCATCAGCCAGTACAACAATAAGGAAGCGGTCAAAGGCCCGGCGAACTACCTGTCACTGCTGGTCAATCGCGCGCGAATGGAAGGCTTTGTGGTGATGGATCACGCGGCGAATTTTGCCGCCGCCGGGCAGGAAATGGCCGGCTGGATGGCTCAGGGCAAGCTCAAGAGCAAGGAAGATATTGTCGAGGGGCTGGAGACGTTCCCGGAGACGTTGATGAAGCTGTTCAACGGCGAGAACTTTGGGAAGTTGGTTCTGAAGGTCAGCTGATACAGCGCAAAACCAATGTGGGAGCTGGCTTGCCTGCGATGCGCAGGGCCATCGGGGGCAAGCTCCCTCCCACATGGGGTTCTCACAGCGTCAGGGATCAGGCGATCTCGGCAACAACCGCCGCCAACGCCTTGGCCGGATCTGCCGCCTGGCTGATCGGACGGCCGATTACCAGGTAATCGGAACCCGCATCCAGTGCCTGGCGCGGCGTCAGGATACGGCGCTGGTCATCCTGGGCACTGCCCGCCGGGCGGATCCCTGGGGTCACCAATTGCAGCGACGGGTGGGCGGTTTTCAGCGCCTGGGCTTCCAGGGCCGAACACACCAGGCCGTCGAGACCGGCTTTCTGGGCCAACGCGGCCAGACGCAGCACCTGCTCCTGAGGCTCGATGTCCAGGCCGATACCGGCCAGGTCTTCGCGCTCCATGCTGGTCAGCACGGTCACGCCGATCAGCAGCGGTTTAGGGCCGCTGCGCTGTTCCAGCACTTCGCGGCAGGCCGTCATCATGCGCAGGCCGCCGGAACAGTGCACGTTCACCATCCACACGCCCATTTCGGCGGCGGCCTTGACCGCCATGGCGGTGGTATTCGGAATATCGTGGAATTTCAGGTCGAGGAACACTTCGAAGCCTTTGTCACGCAGGGTGCCGACGATTTCTGCGGCGCAACTGGTGAACAGTTCCTTGCCGACCTTGACCCGGCAAAGCGCGGGGTCCAACTGGTCAGCCAGCTTCAGTGCGGCGTCACGGGTGGGGTAATCCAGGGCGACGATGATAGGAGTCTGGCAGACGGACATTGGAATGGGCTCTCAGGCAAGTCGAAATCGGCGCGGATTGTAGCGCAAGCAGCGGCGTTGCGGGATCCGATGATCGGTAAATACTGACCAACCGCCATTTCACGGGCCTTTCGGGCAAATGTTTCAAAGCTGATACATTCACGACATGCCCCCAACACGCCTCGCCGCTAGCCTCGCCCGCACTACCCTCCGACCAGCACTTCCAGCCATGGGGCTGGGCGCCTATGCTGACCGCAACAACCAGGCAGATGATCGCATTATGCATACCCCTTTTGTCCCAGTGAACGACGAGCAAAAAGGCGCGGTGGCCGCCGATGACAAGCGCTGGAACACCCGTGCGCTGATCGTCGACGACGATGTGCCGATTCGCGAACTGCTGATCGACTACCTGGCACGCTTCAATATTCTCGCCACTGGCGTCACCGACGGCGCCGCAATGCGCCAGGCGATGCAAGCCGAAACCTTTGACGTGGTGGTGCTCGACCTGATGCTGCCGGGCGAAGACGGCCTGTCGCTGTGCCGCTGGCTGCGCTCGGATTCGGATATTCCGATCCTGATGCTCACCGCCCGCTGCGAGCCCACCGACCGCATCATCGGCCTGGAGCTGGGCGCCGACGACTACATGTCCAAGCCGTTCGAACCACGCGAACTGGTGGCACGTATCCAGACCATCCTGCGCCGCGTACGCGATGACCGCACCGAGCAGCGCGCCAATATCCGCTTCGACAACTGGCGCCTCAACAGCGTGCTGCGCCAACTGGTGGCGGACGATGGCCTCGTAGTGCCGCTGTCCAACGCCGAGTTCCGTCTGTTATGGGTGTTTATCGAGCGCCCGCGCCGGGTGTTGAGCCGCGAGCAGTTGCTGGATGCAGCCCGTGGTCGGTCCATTGAAGCGTTTGATCGCAGCATCGACTTGCTGGTCTCGCGCCTGCGCCAGAAACTGGGGGATGATCCCAAGGCGCCGCAGTTGATCAAGACCGTGCGCGGCGAAGGCTACCTGTTTGACGCGCGGGATATCGGCTGATGCGTACCCCCTTCAATACGCTGTTCGGTCGACTGTTCGGCGTGTTGCTGGTGGCGATTGTGCTGGCACATGTACTGGCGATTTCTTGGTTCCGTTATTACGGCCCTCCCCCGCCGCCGCCTCAGGAAACGTTTGTCGAGGAACCGGACGGTACTTTGATGCCGGTGCATAAGGAACATCGTCGCCCGTGGTTTGGCGGCCCGGTAGTCCCACTGACGTTCCAGTTCATCTGCCTGATCATCGCCGCCTGGTATGGCGCCAAGCTGCTGAGCCGACCGATCCAGCGCCTGAGCGAAGCCGCCGAACGCCTGAGCCTGGACCTCGACAGCCCACCGCTGGATGAGTCCGGGCCGCAGGAAGCGCGCAAAGCGGCATCGACTTTCAACCTGATGCAACGCCGTATCCGCGAACAAGTCAGCCAACGTGCACGCATGCTCGGCGCCGTCTCCCACGACCTGCGCACACCGCTGTCACGCCTCAAGCTACGCCTTGAGCAGATCGACGACACCAGGCTGCAGGGCCAGATGCGCCAGGACCTGGACGACATGATCGGCATGCTTGATGCCACCCTGAGCTACCTGCACGAGCAGCGCACCAGCGAAACCCGACATTGGCTGGATGTGCAGGCGCTGGTGGAGTCACTGAGTGAAAACGCCCAGGACCAGGGCTGCGACGTGCAGTTCGCCGGCACTTGCGTGCCGTTACAGGTGCAACCGATGGCCCTGCGCTCGTGCTTGAACAACTTGATCGACAACGCCTTGCGCTATGCCGGCACGGCGCGGGTTGAACTGGAGGATAGCCGTGAAGCCCTGATCATCCGCGTGATCGACCACGGCCCGGGAATCGCGGCCGATCAGCGCGAAGCCGTATTCGAGCCCTTCTTCCGCCTGGAAGGCTCACGCAACCGCAATTCCGGTGGCGTCGGCCTGGGCATGACGATTTCCAAGGACGCCGCTGAGCGCCTCGGCGGTCGCCTGAGCCTGGAGGAAACCCCAGGCGGCGGTTTGACCGCCGTGATGTGGCTGCCCCGGGCTTAGAGAGGTTTGTCTTCGCGTCGCCCTTGAGCCTGGGTTGCGCTCCAATCCATCAACAGGCTGTACGCCACGGCCAACAGGGTCGGGCCGATAAACAGACCGATAAAACCAAACGCGATCAAGCCGCCGAACACCCCGAGCAACACAATCACCAGCGGCAGATTGCCGCCACGGCTGATCAGGTACGGCTTGAGCACGTTGTCCACGCCACTGATGATGAACGTCCCCCACACACCCAGAAACACCGCGTAGGTGTAATCGCCCTTCCAGGCCAGCCACGCCGTGGCCGGGATCCACACCAACGGCGGCCCCATGGGAATCAGGCTGAGCAGGAAGGTCACGATGCCGAGCACCAGCGCGCCAGGCACTCCGGCAATCCAGAAGCCGATCAGCGCCAGCACGGCCTGGGCAGCGGCGGTGCCGATCACGCCGTTGACGACCCGTTGCACGGTCCCCGCGACCAATTCTATGTAATAACCGGCACGCTCACCGATCAAGCGTTCGAGCAGCCGATGGACGAACATCGCCAACCGTGGCCCGTCGCGATAGAAAAAGAACACGAACACCAGGCTCAGGGTCAGCTCAAGGATACCGCCGCCGATCTGCGCGCTGCGCGCCAACAGCCAGTTGCCCACCTGGCCCAGGTACGGCTTGATGCTGACCATCAGCGCGGCGCCCTGCTCGTCGATGCTGTTCCACATCCCGACCAGGCGCTCCCCCAAAAAGGGGATTGAGCCCAGCCAGGTTGGCGCCTCGGGCAGCCCGTCGACCTGGATATCCTTGATCAACGCCACCGCATCGCGTACATGGTCCGCCAGGTTGAACCCCAGCCACACCAGCGGCACCGCCACCAACAGCATCCAGCCCAGGGTCAGGATGCCAGCGGCCAGGGATTCACGGCCACCCAGCCAGCGCGTCAGCAGCACCATCAACGGCCAACTGGCAAACGCCAGCACCGCGCCCCAGAACAGCGCCGACCAGAACGGCGCCATCACCCAGAAACTGGCACCAAACAGCACCAGCAGCAGGATTTGCACCAGCAGGCGATCGTTATTGAGCATGGGGTATCTCGGAAAAAAGGCTGTAGGAAGTAAGCTTAGGCGAACGGCTCGGGTCCGTTCGCCTTATAGGCGGTCAGCGTATCAGATGCAGGTGCAGGCCTTTGGTTTCACCGGTACCGGTTTCCAGGCGCGCAGCGCGCACGCCTTTGTCGACTAGGGCCTGGCGCCAGGCTTCGGCAGTGGGCCCGGACAGGCTGACGCGCAAGGTAGTGTCGAGGTTCAAGCCACGGGAGATCAGCGTCAGCCAGGTGTCACCGGGCTCGGCGCCCAGCGCTGGAAGGTCCAGTTCGCCGGTGCTCTTCAACTCGCGCAACAGGGTGGCCGAGGTGGGCAACAGGTCGCCCAGCGGCGCGCTGGCGTCCAGTTGCTCTACGTGCAGATAGGCACGGCGGTTGCCTCGGGTGATGCCGTACAGCGCCACCAGGGAATTGTCCTGCGGGGCCGCCAGACGCAGCAGCAGGTATTCCTGCTGGCCATCGGCGCCGACCAGCTTGGCGTTGCCGAAGATCTCGTTGGCCCACAGGCTGCTTTCACCACAGTCGCGGGCCTTGCACCAGAACAACAGTTGCGCGCCCTTGGCCTGCAAGGCTTCGCGGGTAGAGGTAAATGCAGCGTCGGAGCTGTGTTCGGCGGGCAGTTCGTAGGTAATCGCCGTGGCTTGGCCTCGGGCGATGGCCTGGCCTTCATAGCGCAGTTGGCCGCTGATCTTGCGGATCGCGCCCATGGGGTAGATGCGTTCTTTTTCTTCAGCGGGGCGGTAATCGACGATTTGTGCGTCGACCTGCCGGGCCACGGCGGGCAGGTCCTGGCTGCCCGGTACGTCGGCGGCGAACACCAGTGGGCTGAGCAGGCTCAGCCCGAGGATACGGATACAGCCGTTACGCACGCTCATAAGCTCAACGAGCCCTGGCCATTGGAGGTCACAGCGGTGTTGAAAACATTCATGGTTGACTCCCTTTCAATCCGCCCAGCCTCGGCAGTTGACCGCCCCAAGTCAAGGCGCGGAGAAGAACCGATTGAAACAGTCTGCAACAAGGACCGCACCCGGCTCATCATTCAAGTGCAAATGATGGCCGCCTGGCAGTGTGGTTACCGTAAAGGGTAGCTGGGAAAGCAATTCAGGATGTTTCGCCAACATGCCGTCAGCGGCGACCACCAACTGCGTAGGGCATCCCACACGCCGCACGAAGGCCATCGCCTGCTCATCGGTCAGACGAATCGGTGAGGCCAGTGTCAGGCGACTGTCCGAACGCCAGGTGTAACCACCCGGCACCGGCATCAAACCGCGCTGGGCCAGCAGCTCGGCCGCTTCACGGCTGACGGCCACCAAGCCTTTCATGCGCGCTTCGACCGCTCGGTCCAAGGTGCTGTAGACCGGCTTACGCTTGTCCTGCAGGTTCAATTGCGCCTGCAAGGCCATGCCCAGGCGCTCGGCAGCGTTCTCGCCACTGGCGGTGGGTGGGATCACGCCGTCGATCAATCCCAGGTGAGTCACCCGCTCCGGCATGGCGCCGGCCAGCACCAGAGAAACGATGGCACCGAGGGAGTGGCCAAGTAATGCAAAACGTTTCCAGCCCAGTTGCTCAGCGACTTGCAGTACATCGTGGACGTAATCCCACAACGCATAACCGGCACCCGTAGGACGGTGCGCCGAATGCCCATGGCCGGCCATGTCCAGCGCCACGATACGCAAGCCCGTGAGCTTGGGCGCCAGGCGCGCAAAACTGTTGGCGTTGTCCAGCCAGCCATGCAGGGCAATCACCGGCAAACCGTCTTCGGGACCAAACAGGTGGGCCGCCAATTCGATATGGGGCAGGCTCAGGCGCACTTCTTCGACCGGCGCGCTCATGCGCAACTGCGCTCACGGGCTTCCCAGCGGGCAAACAGGGTCTTGATCAAGGTCGCAGTGTCCTGGGGGCGTTCGAGGGGGAACATGTGGCCGCCGGGCATGGTGAGCATTTCGCCCATGGGCAGACGGTCGACCCCGCTGGCATGGTGACGCATCACCACCCGGCTCTGGCGACCGCGCACCACCGCCAGCGGCACCTTCAACTGGCGCACCTGACCGGGGCTGGTGTGGGGCACGCCACGGTAGATGCTGATTTCGGTGGCCGGGTCGAAGCGCAGGCGCAGTCGGTCGCCCGCTTGATACAGACCATGTTGCAGGTAAGCGTCGAAGCACTCCGGGTCGAAGCCACGGAACAGGGTCTTACCGGCAAAATAGCTGCGCGCTGCGTCGAGGTCAGTGAACTCTTCACGACGGCCCAGGGTGCGGCCGGCCGGGGTCAGGCGGTCGATAAAACCGAAGCGCTTGGCGGCGCGAATCACCCAGCGGTCCGCACGCGTCAATACCGGAGAGTCGAGCATCACCACACCGCGATACAGCTGCGGGCAACGCATGGCCGCGTGCAAATGCAACACGCCGCCCAGGGAGTGGCCCACACCCCACACCGGTTCCGGCTGCTGTTCCAGGTGGTGGATCAACTCGTCGACCAGGTTCTGCCAGTTATCATCCACCGGAAACCTGGGGTCGTGACCGTGCTGTGGCAGGTGAGCCACTGTGTATTCCGGGGCCAGGGCGGCAAACAGCTTGCCGTAGGTGGCCGAAGGAAAGCCATTGGCGTGGGCAAAAAACACGTGCTGCGACATACCGGCCCCTCTATAAAAACAGAGATTGATTGTCACCATGCCCGGGCAGCACAGCAATGACTGTAACTGCCAGGAATGGTGACACTCACGCCACGCCTATCGCGGCGGCGGGTTCTCGCCCAGCGGCACCACGGCCATGGTCAAGCGGGAAACGCAGTTGACCTTGCCATCTTCGGTGGTCAGACGGATGTCCCACACCTGCGTGGTGCGCCCGATATGGATCGCCTTGGCCACCGCCGTCACTCGCCCGCTGCGCACACCGCGCAGGTGATTGGCGTTGATCTCCAGGCCTACGCAATAGAACTTGCTCCCGTCGATGCACAGGTAAGCCGCCATGGAGCCAACGCTTTCTGCCAGCACCACCGAAGCGCCGCCGTGCAGCAGCCCGTAAGGCTGATGGGTACGGTGATCGACCACCATGCTGGCGGTCAGGGATTCGTCGTCGAAGCTTTCAAAGCGGATATCCAGCAGTTCACCGATGGTGTTTTTCTGGCTGGCGTTGAGTTGTTCTATATTCGGTGGGTTGCGCCACAGGCTCATGCGATTGTCCTTGTTGGTTTTATTACGACCCTAATCCTGCCACACAACCGCATCGGAACGCTCGTTTCAAAATCGACGCCGCACAGCCGTTTACACCCCGCAGGGATAAAGCAGCGATATAGCCTACGGGTTCTTCACACTCACCAGGCTCATCAGCCCCGCTAGCGGGAAGTCGCCCTCCAGTTCCGCCAGGCTGGCGGTGTGCATCGGTTCTGGCTGGCGTGGGTGGCCGTGCTGCAAGAAGCTGATCAAGCTGCCGACCAAGGGTTGATGACTGACCAGCAGCACGTTGTCATCCGTGTCGAGCTTTTCCAGCACCTGCAGTGGATTGCCCTCCGGCGTCAGCCACGGCACCGTGCGGATTTCTGGTTCAAACCCCAACGCCTCGCGTACCAGTTGCGCGGTTTGCTGCGCCCGCACGTAGGGGCTGGCGATAATGGCGCTGAGCGGCTGGCCAATCAGATGCTCAGCACTGCGAAACACTTCGCCACGGCCATGTTCAGTGAGGTTGCGTTCGGCATCCGTACGCGCATGCCCTTGGGCCTCGCCGTGGCGCAGAATCCACAACTTCACAGTTTTGGCTCTTCATCGCGCACTGGGTGCGGCGCCGGGGGCACGCTATGGGCGGCTTCGCCCTCGGGCGCGCGCGGGGTTGGCCAGTCGGCGAAGGGCCAAGGCTTCTGCTCGCTATGGAAGCTGCCGAAGCGGCCGATCTGGGCGAGGAACTGGCTGAGACTGTCGCCAAAATTCATCAGGCCCAGGTTCGGTGCGCCGTAGATCAAGCGATAGATCAATTGCACCACGACCAGCGCGCCGAGAATAAACTGCGCGACTTGCCACACCAGGGCAAACACCAGCATCCACAGGATGCGCAGGACAATGGATTCGTACTTGGGAGCTGCTTTCGGATCGTTCATGACGCGTTCCTCAGTTGAAACCACTGGTGGAAATAAAGTCGACATCGGTTTTCGGCTCGGCGCGCATCAGCAACTCGATGACCTGGTTCAAGGTGCGCCCTTCGAACAGGATCGCGTGCAGCCCCGCGACCAGCGGCATGTATACGCCCACCTCCTGGGCCTTCGCCTTGAGCACCTTGAGGGTGTTGACGCCTTCGGCCACTTCGCCCAGGCGCGTCACCGCGTCTTCCAGGCTCAAGCCTTGGCCCAGGGCGAAACCTACTTGGTAGTTGCGGCTTTTCGGCGAAGAACACGTGACGATCAGGTCGCCCACGCCTGCGAGGCCGAGGAAGGTCATCGGGTTGGCGCCCTGATTCACCGCAAAGCGCGTCATCTCGGCCAAGGCGCGGGTGATCAGCATGCTCTTGGTGTTTTCGCCCATGCCCAGGGCCACCGCCATGCCGGCGATGATCGCGTAGACGTTCTTGAGCGCACCGCCCAATTCGACGCCGAAACGATCGCTACTGGCATACACACGAAAAGTACGACCATGCAGCACCGCCTGGACGCGCTCGCACAGGGCTTCGTCTTCGCTGGCGACCACAGTCGCGGTCAGCGCGTGCTCGGCGACTTCCCGCGCCAGGTTCGGCCCGGACAACACGCCGATGCGTGCCTGAGGGGCAATTTCTTCAAGGATTTCGCTCATCAACTTGAAGGTCTGCGCCTCGATGCCCTTGGTCAGGCTGACCAGCATCTTGCCCGCCAGACGTTCGGCATGGGGCGCCAACACAGAGCGCAAGGCGCTGGAGGGCAGCGCGACAAAACACAGGTCGCAGTCCGTCAGGGTGGCCAGCAGATCGGTGACCGGCTCGACCGCCGGATGAATCTTGATGCCTTTGAGGTAACGAGGGTTCTCCCGATGCACGCGAATGGCCTCGGCCTGCTCGGGATCGCGCATCCACTGGCGCACCGCGTGACCGTTCTCGGCCAGCAGGTTTGCCACGGCGGTACCAAAACTTCCGCCTCCCAGGACCGCAATAGGGTGCTGTTCAGTCATATGCAATCCGTTAATCCATACCAGTGGCGATGGCGGCATTATACGGGGCGACCTGCTTGCGACCAGCCCCCGAATCAAATCGTGCGCCTGTCGGAAAATGCCATGGACGAGTGACGTAATTGCAAGTGTGGCGAATGGCAAATGGCCCCGCCTCAGTTAACATGGTCGGCTATCCGTCATTATCAAGGCCGTGTCGTGTCTTTGGGCCCTCCTTCCCACTCATCTCTATTGCTGCTGCTGTTGTGCAGTACCTCGGTACTGGCTGACGATCTGTTCCTTGACAGCCAGCCGCTGCCGCAGGTCTTGACCGCCACGCGCCTCAAGCAATCGGCCGCCGCCGTGCCCGGCAGCATGACCGTGATCGACAGCGAACTGATCAAAGCCAGCGGCGCACGGGACATCAGCGAACTGCTGCGCCTGGTGCCGGGAATGATGGTCGGCTACACCACCGGCAACCAGGCGGCGGTGAACTACCACGGCACCAGCGCCAACGATGCGCGACGCATGCAGGTCTTGATCGACGGGCGCTCGGTGTACCGCGCCGGCCTGGCCACGGTGGACTGGAGTGACATTCCGGTGGCCATGGAGGATATCGAGCGCATCGAAGTGTTCCGCGGCCCCAATACCGTCAGCTACGGCGCCAATGCGCTGATGGCGGTGGTGAATATTCTTACGCGTTCACCGGCCAACAGCCACGGATCAAGAGTCAAGGTGATTCGCGGCGAACGCGGGATCAACGATTTCTATGCCAGCCAGGGCGTAGGCTGGGAAACCGGTGATTTGCGCCTGTCGCTGTCCGGACAACAGGACGATGGCTTCGACAGCGATGCTGCCGGTGCCGACCGCCGTGACAGCCGCCGACTCAATCGCTTCAGCCTGGCAGTGAGTCAGACGCTGAACGCCCAGCAAAGCATCGACTGGCAACTGGACGCCAAGGAAGGCACCAATCAGCGTCCGTATACCTACACACCAGTTTTCGCCGGGATTACCGAAGGCGGTAATAACTCCGACGTCACGGCCAAGGACTACGCCGGCTCCCTTCGCTGGAACATCGACTTCAACCCCGAACACAGCCTGTACGTCCAAGGTTCGGCGCAGCAGTGGGACCGCCAGCAAATCTGGAAGGCTTGCGACGCCAAGGTTTCGTTCAGCCCCGAGCTGACCCAGTTGTGGCAACTCAACCCCAACTACGCCGAATTGCTGGCCCGGCACATGGAAACCTACAGCCAAGGTTCCGCGCCGCCAGGCAGTGCCGCCGAGCAAGCCTTGGCCAATCAGGTGTTGGATCAATGGCGCAACGGCGCCAACCAGAGCGTGTGCGGTGACATCAACCAAAGCACACGCGAAAGCCGTTACGACCTGGAAATCCAAGACACCCTCAGCCTGTCCGACAGCCTGCGCCTGGTCAGCGGCATGAACTACCGCTACGACCGCGCCGACTCCGACACCTACTTCAACGGCACCCTGGACGACACCACTTGGCGCCTGTTCGGCCAGTTGGAATGGCGCGCCAGCGAGCATTGGTTGCTGCAAGGCGGCGCCATGTTCGAAGACACGCGCCTGAGCGGCCACTCACTGACGCCACGGGTGGCGGTCAACTATCTGATCAACCCGCGCCACGGCCTGCGCGCGGTGTATTCCGAAGCGATCCGTTCGCCGGACATGTTCGAGAACAACGTCAACTGGAGCTACCGCGTCACCAACCTCAGCTCCCCGGCCTACGGGCAAAGCACCGGGCAGTACTTCGTGAAGACCCGTGGCCCGGGCAATCTCGACAAAGAACTGATGCGCTCGCGAGAACTGGGTTACAACGGGTTCTTTGCCGACATCGGGCTGACCATGGACGTGAAACTGTTCTATGACGAAATCACCGACATGATCAGCTCGCCCCTGCGCAACAACCAGTACATCGCCAGCAACGCCAACAGCTCGCGGTTTACCGGCGCCGAGTCGCAGTTCGACTGGCGGGTAAGCAACGCCGACCGTTTGCGGCTGACCTATGCTTACGTCGACGCCACCGCCAGCAACCCACGCGACAAAGCCCAGACGGCGCGCAACAGTGGCTCCGCCGGCTGGTTGCGCGAATGGGGCCGGGGCTGGTCGAGCGCGCTGTTCTACTATGGCGACGACGCACTCAATCAATATCGCTTCGAACGGGTCGACCTGCGGGTGGCCAAGCGCATTGCCCTGGGCAAAGCCAACGTGGAGCTGGCCGGCATGCTGCAACAACGTCTCGACAACCAGCCCACCACCTGGGCCGACAACACTTACGATCATCGCCACGTCCTCTACTTCAGCGCGGAGTTAGAGTTCTGACATGGGCGACTCGTCACGGATGACCTGCCTCTTTATCTATAAGGGCTGCCGACGCGCCGTGCTGCTGGCCTGCCTGTGGCTGGCCGCACCGGCGTGGAGCGCCGAGATCCTGCTGACCGCCGACGAAGACGGTGCAGGGGTACAAACCTTTACCCAGGCCCTGGCCCGGCAACGCCCCGAAGACCACGTCACCTTCATGCCCCTCAAGGACTTGCCCTCGCCCAGCCACTTGCCTGCCAGCACGCGCTTGATCCTGCTGGACCTGCCCGGCCTGGACTGGCGCCTGCAGGATCCCGAGGGCCCGCCGACCCTGGTGCTGCGCATCAGCCGGCTACAAGCCCATCAGCGTCCGCAGGCATCCCGGCATGCGCGGATCAGCCTGTTGTGGAGTGATCCGCCGCTGGAGCGCCAACTGCGCCTGATCACCAGCATCCTGCCTCAGGCGCAGCGCATCGGCGTGCTCTACAGCACCGAGAGTGAGTTCCTGCTGCCCGAGCTGCGCCGCTATGCAGAGGCCCTGGAGCTGAAGATCGAGCCCCAGCTCTGGGACAACATCAACGACAGCCGCCCGCTGCAGGCCCTGTTCAGGAACAGTGACGTGCTGCTCGGCCTCGACGATCCGCTGCTGTACAACCCAAAGACCGCCAAGAACCTGCTGCTGAGCAGCTATGCCCAGCAATTGCCGCTGGTGGGCCCGAACGCTGGTTTTGTGCGTGCCGGTAGCCTGGCCAGCACCTACAGCGACCAGGCCGACTGGCTGGCGGTACTCGACCGCCTGCTGGACCAGCCACCCGCCAGTTGGCCGCACGTGCTCTACCCCGAACACTTCAAAGTCGTGGGCAACCCGCAAGTCGCACGTTCACTGGGCATTGAACAGGTAGACGAAGCCAGCGTCGCCGCCCGATTGGCCGAAGGAGAAAAACGCCCATGACCTTGCGCCGTCGTTGGGACATCAACACCCGCACCCAGCTCATCACCCTCGGTCCGGCGCTGTTGCTGACGTTGCTGCTGATCAGCTTCTTCACCTTCGTGCGTATCCAGGACCTGCGCCAGGAACTCGACCACACGGGCCAGTTGATCGCCAACCAATTGGCCCCGGCCACCGAATACGGCGTGATCTCGGGCAACAACGATGTACTTGAGAGCCTGCTGCGCGCGACGCTGGCCACGCCCCATGTACGCTTCCTGGAAATTCAGGACAGCGGCGAAAACATTCTGGTGTATGTCGAGCAGGCTTCGGAAAAACACGACCGCTCGCTGTCGGTGAAAGTGTTCCAGGCGCCGATTCGCCTGCAACACATCCAGCTGGGCAACGACTTTTTCCAGGACAACCTCAGCGAATCCAAGGCGCCACGCGCGGATTACCTGGGACGGGTAATTGTCGGCATGTCCAATGACGCCTTCAGCCAGCGCCAACAGGAGATTCTGTTCAAGGCCGGGATCCTGGCGCTGTTCGCCTTGCTGTTTACCTTCCTGCTCGCCCGACGCCTGGCCGCCAGCCTGTCGCAACCGATCAGTGCCATGGGCCATGCGGTCAAGGCGATCCAGCAAGGCGACTACAAGACGCCGCTGCCGATTGTCGATGATTCGGAGCTGGGCGACCTTTCGCGACACATCAACAACTTGGCCGAAGGCCTCAACCAGGCCAGTCGTGAACAACAACAGGCCATGGCCCAGTTGATCCAGACCCGGGAAGAAGCCGAGCGCGCCAACAATGCGAAGTCGGACTTCCTGGCCATGATGAGCCACGAACTGCGCACGCCGATGAACGGCGTACTGGGCATGCTGCAACTGCTGGAAACCACCGAGATGACCGAGGAGCAGACCGAATACGCGGCGCTGGCCTCCGAGTCCACCGAGCACTTGCTCAAGGTGATCAACGATATCCTCGACTTCTCGCGCATTGAACGCGAGGCGCTGGAGCTGGAACATATTTCGTTCAACCTGGCCGACCTGATCAACAGTTGCGCCCAGGCGTTTCAGCACAATGCTCAGCAGCGTGGGTTGGTACTCAGGCTGGCGCTCCCGCCAGGCATGGATGAACTCAGGGTGCAAGGCGATCCGACGCGGATCCGCCAGATTCTGGTGAACCTGATCGGCAATGCCTTGAAGTTCACCGAGCACGGCAGCATCAACGTTGAGCCCCACTGGCAAACGCTCGACCATGAACTGGTGTGGTTCACCTGCACGGTGCGTGACAGCGGCATCGGAATTTCCACCGAGCGCCTGGAATTGATGTTCGATGCGTTCCAGCAGGCCGACAGTTCCATTTCAAGACGTTACGGCGGCACCGGCCTGGGGCTGCCCATCGCCCGCACCCTGGCCGAACGCATGGGCGGCACCCTGCGCGCCCAGAGCGAAGAAGGCCGTGGTTCGGTGTTTACCCTGGAAATTCCACTGGCGCTCGACCAACACAGCCTGCCCGCGGTGGCTGTGGATGCCGGTGGCAAACACAGCGCCGGCGATGGCCGTCATGTGCTGCTGGTGGAAGACAACCCCGTCAACCGCACCGTGGTGGAAGCCATGCTGCGCAGCCTGGGGTTTGAAGTGAGCCTCGCCACTGATGGTGCCGAAGCGATCCGCAGTGCCGAAAGCCTGATTTTCACGGCGATCCTGATGGATTGCCGACTGCCGCTGATCGATGGCTACGAAGCCACCAGGCAGATTCGCCACTTGCCGGGCTGTGCCGACTTGCCGATCATCGCCCTCACTGCTAACGCGCTGCAGGGCGACCGCGAAGCCTGCCTGGCGGCGGGCATGAACGATTACCTGGCGAAGCCGTTCAAACGCACGGATTTGCAGCAAATCCTGCAGCGTTGGGTGCAGTAGCGCTGCGCCATCAACCAAGTCCGACTGGCGTGAAAGACGAAAGTGCGGCAGTCTTAGGCACCCGAACGGGCACCTTAAACGGGCCCGGTTTAAAATTTCAGTGAACAAGTGTACATTCAGTGCCTAACGCTGTGACTTTCACTACAACGCAATAGTCTATGTGTAGGCTGCCGACATGAGGCATGAACGCTTCATTCGGTTCGGGAAGATTTGCCCTACCCTGCCGCATGGGATTATTGAGGAGCTCGCATGACCAAACAAAACGCCTTTACTCGGGAAGACCTGCTGCGCTGCAGTCGCGGTGAGCTGTTCGGCCCAGGTAACGCGCAACTGCCCGCCCCGAACATGCTGATGGTGGATCGCATCACCCATATCAGCGAAGAGGGTGGCAAGTACGGCAAAGGTGAATTGGTCGCCGAGCTGGATATCACCCCGGACCTGTGGTTCTTCGCCTGCCATTTCGAAGGTGACCCTGTAATGCCAGGTTGCCTGGGCCTTGATGCCATGTGGCAACTGGTCGGTTTCTTCCTCGGCTGGCAAGGCTTGCCGGGCCGCGGCCGTGCCCTGGGTTCGGGCGAAGTGAAATTCTTTGGCCAGGTCCTGCCGACCGCCAAGAAAGTCACCTACAACATTCAGATCAAGCGCGTCCTCAAGGGCAAGCTGAACCTGGCCATCGCCGATGGTTCGGTGAGCGTCGACGGTCGCGAGATCTATACTGCCGAAGGCCTTCGGGTCGGCGTATTCACTTCCACTGACAACTTTTAAGGGTTATCCGCATGCGCCGCGTCGTTATCACTGGTCTGGGCATCGTTTCTTGCCTGGGCAATGACAAAGAGACCGTCACCGCTAACCTGCGTGCAAGTCGCCCTGGCATCCGCTTCAACCCGGAATATGCCGAAATGGGTCTGCGTAGCCAGGTTTCCGGCTCCATCGACCTGCCCCTCGAAGAGCTGATCGATCGCAAGATCTATCGCTTCGTCGGCCACGCTGCCGCCTACGCCTACCTGGCCATGAAAGACGCCATTGCCGACTCCGGCCTGAGCGAAGACCAGGTATCGAACGTACGCACCGGCCTGATCGCCGGTTCGGGCGGCGCATCCACCCTGAACCAGATGGAAGCGCTGGACATCCTGCGCGAAAAAGGCGTGAAGCGCGTTGGCCCGTACCGTGTAACGCGGACCATGGGCAGCACCGTTTCGGCCTGCCTCGCCACGCCGTTCGCCATCAAGGGCGTCAACTACTCGATCTCCTCGGCCTGCGCCACCAGTGCTCACTGCATCGGTACTGCGGTAGAGCAGATCCAGCTGGGCAAGCAGGACATCGTGTTCGCCGGCGGCGGTGAAGAAGAGCATTGGAGCCAGTCGTTCCTGTTCGACGCCATGGGCGCACTGTCCACCCAATACAACGAAACCCCGGAAAAAGCCTCCCGCGCCTACGACGCCAAGCGTGACGGTTTCGTCATCGCCGGCGGCGGCGGCATGGTGGTGGTCGAGGAGCTGGAACACGCTCTGGCCCGTGGCGCCAAGATCTACGCGGAAATCGTCGGCTACGGCGCGACATCCGACGGCTACGACATGGTTGCGCCAAGCGGCGAAGGTGCCATCCGTTGCATGCAGATGGCCATGTCCACCGTTGATACCCCAATCGACTACCTGAACACCCACGGCACCTCGACTCCGGTCGGCGACGCCAAGGAAATGGAAGGCGTGCGCGCGGTATTCGGCGACAAGGCCCCGGCCATCAGCTCCACCAAGAGCCTGTCGGGTCACTCCCTGGGCGCCGCCGGCGTTCACGAAGCGATCTACTGCCTGCTGATGATGGAAGGCAACTTCATGGCTGGCTCGGCCAACATCGACGAGATCGACCCGGTCGTCGCCGATATGCCGATCCTGACCAAGACCGTTGAAAACGCCCAGATCGACACCGTGATGAGCAACAGCTTCGGCTTCGGTGGCACTAACGCCACCCTGGTGCTGAAACGCTGGCAGGGCAAGTAAGACCTGTAGCTTGATCCACTGAAAAAGCCCCGACTGGTTCGGGGCTTTTTTATGGGCAACTGAATGAGACCGAGTCGCCTGCATCGGGGGCAAGCCCCCTCCCACACTCGTGCGCATTCTTTGGGCAATATTGGAGAGGGCTTGCTCCCCGTAGGGCCTCCTCGGCCCCCAGCCCTACACCGAAAACCGCGCCACCATCGAATTCAAATCCACCGCCAACCGCGACAACTCCTGGCTCGCCGCACTCGTCTGGTTAGCCCCGGCAGACGTCTGATGCGCCAGATCACGGATATTCATCAAGTTACGATCCACTTCACGCGCCACCGCCGCCTGCTGTTCCGACGCACTGGCGATCACCAGGTTGCGCTCATTGATCAGCGTGAACGCCGAGGCAATCGCCTCCAACGCTGTCCCCGCCGACTTGGCGATGTCCAGGGTGGAACGCGCCCGGGTATTGCTCTGCTGCATTGAGCTGACGGCCTGCTCCGTGCCCTGCTGAATCCCACTGATCATCTGCTCGATTTCCTGGGTCGACTGCTGAGTACGATGAGCCAGCGCCCGCACCTCATCGGCGACTACGGCAAAACCGCGCCCCGCATCACCTGCCCGCGCGGCCTCAATGGCGGCATTCAGCGCCAGTAGATTGGTCTGCTCGGCAATCGAGCGAATCACGTCCAGCACCTTGCTGATGCCATACACCTTCTGCGCCAAGTCTTCGACCTGGGTCACGTTGTCGGTCACATCGATAGCCAGCGCCTCGATTGACACGACGGTTTGCTGCACCTGCTCACGCCCTTGCTGGGCGATACGGTCCGACTCGCGGGACGCCTGGGACGTAGCCACCGCATTGCTTGCCACCTCCTCCACCGCCGCCGTCATCTGGTTGACCGCCGTGGCGGCCTGTTCGATTTCCTGGCTTTGCTGGTGCAAACCACGGGTGGCGTCCTCGGTGACGCAACTGAGCTCCTCGGAAGCCGACGCAAGCTGGTTCGATGACTCGGAGATACGCCGAATGGTGTCACGCAACGTGTCTTGCATGCCCTTGAGCGCCCGCTGTAAGCGCGCGGGCTCGTCCTTGCCACTCACGATGATCTCCCCAGTCAGATCGCCGCTGGCGACGCTCTGGGCAACCTGGAGCGACTGCGCCAGCGGCAGCACGATACTGCGGGTCAGCCAGACCGCCAGGCCAATGGTAACCAGCGTGGCCAGGGCAACCATGGCGATGACCCAGGTTCGCGACTGGCTGAACACGTTCTGCGCCTGCTTCGCAGCCTCGTTGGCACTGGCCTTGTTCAGACTGCCCAGGGCGCGCAGGGTCAGCGCCATTTGATCGGCAAACTGGTTCATCTCGCCGTTGACCACCTGAATCGCGTCTTCCAGCCGATTGGCCTTGGACAGCATCACGACCTGTTCCTGGCGCTGTAGGTAGTGCTGTTGCTCGCCCTTGAAGCGGTCAAACAACACACGCTCCTCAGGCAGCACGATCAACGCTTCATACAGCTGTTCGGCGCTATTCAGGGCGGCTTTGGTCTCGGTGATTTTCTGCTCGTTCTGTGCCACGGCCTGGGGATCGCGACTGACCAGCAAGCGCAAGGTCAGCGCACGAATGCGCAGCACGTCCTGGCTTATCTCCCCCACCGCCATCACGCTCGGCAACCAGTTGTTCTCCACCTGATCCGACTGCTGGCGCATATTGCCCATCTGCAGCAGCGCAAAGCCGCCCAGCGCAAATACCATCAATGCCAGCACGCCAAACCCCAAACTGGCGCGGGGGGCGATATTCAAACTTCTGATACTCATGCCTTGGTTCCTTCCAAATGCGCTGCATCCATTTGCAGCTGGCTGCTTTGAAAGGTATCGGCGCCTCAGGGCGTTTGCGTAAGACCAAAACGCGATATCAACGGGCAGCGCCATCGCGAGTGGTTTTGGGCAGGATCGCCAGGAAATTATCCTTCGCCACCTTGTGGGCTACATCCTCAGGAAGCGCGTCGAGGAAGGGATCAAAGCGGCGCATTTCCTTACCCAACTTGTTGAAACGCCCTACCACGTCCGAGCCCAGCATGAAGCGCTCCGGGAAGCGCTCCACCAGCTTCACCCACTCGGGCCTGGGCTTGCCCGCGTCGTCCAGCAAGTACGGCGTGAGCATGCTCCACGACAGGTCGATGTACAGGTTGGGGTAGGCCTCCAGCATGCGGCTCAATGTGGGCAGCAAGAAGTCCATCTGGACCTGATGCCGGTGAATCTCCTTGCTGGTGCCGGCATGGGCCCAGATAAAGCGGGTGTGCGGATGATTACGCAGCGGCTCTTCAACCTCAGCCAGGTACAACGGGTTGCGCTCGCGCTTGGAGGTGATGTTCGAGTGCAGCAGCACCGGCAGGTCATTTTCGGCGGCCAGATGGTAGATGCGCGTCATCGCTTCGTTATTGGCGCGCGGAGTGTCGCCGGAGGTCAGCGCGGTGAGGTCATCGTGACGGGTGAACACCTCACCAATGCCCTGCCACAGCCCTGGATCAAGATCGAGCATGCGTTGGATATGGGCAGCCGAGTTCTTGTCGTTGGGGTTGAAACCGCTCAGAAACGGATGAAAATGCGGGCGCTGTTCAGGGGTAAGCTTGTTTACAGCCGCAGCGACGATCACGTCAGTGGCGCTGTACCAATAGGCATCGGCGTCGTCACCGGCGTAGTAGCGCGGACGCTTGGGCTCGTCTTCGTGCCATTTCTTCGCCACGGGGATGCCGGAAATCATCACATGTTCGATGCGATTCTCGGCCATCGTCTTGAGCAATTTATCCATGCCCGCCGTTTCCTGGAAAAAATCCACGTAATGCAGGTGTGCATCGCTGTAGGCATAGTCGCGCGCCTGCACGGCAAGGCTAGTGGCGGCGAACAACAGGGCGAGACTCAGGCGGTTCCAGGGCACGGTAAAACCTCGATAAGGGCCAATACGGGTAGACCTTGCGCCCTGTGCCGGGGTTCATCGCGCAAAAACGCGGAACACTGAAGTGCCAGCATGCTCTATAACTGCATGACCTTCATCCTGCCACCCTGTGAGGTTTGCCATGCCTGTTACCGTGAACACACTGAACGCTGAAAACTTCCGCCACAGCGTCAACATCAACAACCACGAGTTGTTTACCGACCTGCCCAAGAGCCTGGGTGGCGACGACTCGGCGCCCTCCCCCCACGACTACTTCGATGCGGCGCTCGCATCGTGCAAGGCCTTGACCGTCAGGCTCTACGCCCAGAAAAAAGACATCCCGCTGACCGGCGTGACCGTGGAAGTCACCCACGATGCTGCCGAAGAGCAAAAGGGCAAATACAAACTCAACGTCAAGTTGACCCTCAAAGGTGTACTCACCGACGCGCAGCGCGATGAGCTGCATCGCGTGGCAGACAAATGCCCGGTGCACAAGCTGATGACCACTGCTGAAATCAGCATCGAGACCCAGTTGTCCGAAGGCGCCTTCAGCCAATAGCGGCAACCTCGCGTCGGGCGGGTTATGCTCAGCAGCATCTAACCCGCTCAGACTGGGACGCACCATGACCACCCTCACCGTGATCCGCCCTCGCCCCGAGGATGTCGAAGGCCAGCCAATCCTGCGTCCATTGCCCTCGCGAGAATGCCGCAGCGTCGGCCCATTTGTGTTCTTCGACCACATGTTGCACACCCGCTACGCAGCAGGCAGCGGCATGAATATCCGCCAACATCCGCATATCGGCCTGTCCACGCTCACCTACCTGTTCGAGGGCGCGCTGCAGCATAAAGACAGCCTGGGTTCCGATCAGGTGGTAGAAGCCGGCGATGTCAGCTGGATGACCGCCGGTAGCGCGATTGCCCACGTGGAGCGCACACCTCAGGCGCTCAAAGCCAGTGGTTTCAGCCTGCATGGACTGCAAGTGTGGCTGGCGTCGCCCAAGGATCATGAGACCGGGCCCGGCCATTACAGCCACCATGCAGCGGCGAGCCTGCCGGTGAGTGACAATCTGGGCGTGCAGATTCGCCTGATCGCCGGCACTGGGTTTTGCCTGAAATCACCGGTGCCGGTGCTGTCGCCCACGTTGTATGCCGAGGTGCAGATGCAGACGGCCACTACCCTGCTGATCCCGGACGAGCATGAGGAGCGGGCGGTGTATGTGCTGGATGGCGAGGCACAATTGGACGGTGAGGCGCTGGACGTGCATAGCTTGGTGGTATTGCCGATCGGGCAGGAGATGACGCTCTTTGCCGAGTCCGATTGCCACCTGATGGTATTCGGCGGTGCACCGTTGGATGGGCCACGGCGGATCAATTGGAATTTTGTGGCGAGTGATCCTTTGAGGATTGAACAGGCGCGGCAGCGTTGGGCGGCTGGGCATTGGCCGACGGTACCGGGTGAAACTGAAAGAATCGAGTTGCCGGTGAGATAGCTATCGGGGGCAAGCCCCCTCCCACCTTGAATGTGTTCACAGTTCAAAATGTGGAAGGGGGCTTGCCCCCGATGAGGCCGGAACAGGCCCTACAGCCTTAGCCCTTGAACACTTCATCCAACAAGTTGTGCATCGACTGGAACGCCCGCTTGGCGGTCTTCGCGTCGTACATCATCTTGCCCGGCACATTGGCGTGCGGGTCGGTGAAGGAATGCACCGCGCCGCCATAGCTCAGCAATTGCCAATCCACGCCAGCGGCATTCATTTCATCTTCAAACGCTGGCAACTGCTCTTTTGGCACCAACGGGTCGGATGCGCCGTGCAGCACCAGCACCGAGCCCTTGATGTTCTTCGCATCCGCAGGGTTTGGCGTGTCGAGGGTACCGTGAAACGACACAGCAGCCTTCAACGGCGCGCCGGTACGGGCCAGCTCCAGGGAACAGCAACCGCCAAAGCAGAAACCAAAGGTTGCCAGCTTCGAGGTATCCACCGCCGCTTCCGCCTGGCCTTGCAGTTGCGCAAAGGCCGCCTGCATACGCTTGTTCAGCAACGGACGATCATTCTTCAACGGCATCATCGCCGCGCCGGCTTCGTCACCATTCGAGGGGCGCACACTTTGCCCGTACAGATCAGCGATCAGCACCACGTAGCCTTTACCGGCAACGGCCTTGGCGATCTCTTCGGCATCCGCACTCACACCCATCCAGTTCGGCGCCATCAACAAGCCCGGCAACGGGCCCTTGTGGCTGGCATCGAATGCCAGGCGGCTCTCATAAGACTGGCCATCAATCTGATAGACCACGGAACGCACAGTGACTTGGCTCATCATTTACTCCAGTTGAGGTGCAGTAGAACGAAAAAACCCGCCGAAGCGGGTTTTTCTACATCGGGGTCAAACCGACAGTTCAACCAACAGCTTGTTCAGGCGGCGCACATACGCGGCCGGATCCTTGAGGCTGTCGCCAGCGGCCAGGGCCGCCTGGTCGAAGAGGATGTGCGACAGGTCGCCAAACCGCTCTTCGCTCTGCTCGCCGTCGAGTTTCTCGATCAGCGGGTGAGCCGGGTTGAACTCGAAGATCGGCTTGGAATCCGGAACCTTCTGACCGCTGGCTTCAAGGATCTGGCGCATCTGCATGCCCAGGTCCTGCTCGCCAATGGCCAAAATCGCCGGGGAGTCGGTCAGGCGGTGAGAAACCCGCACTTCGCTGACCGCATCGCCCAGGGCCGTCTTGATCCGCTCAACCAGGCCTTCTTTGGCCTTGGCGACTTCTTCGGCTTCCTTCTTCTCTTCTTCGGAGTCCAGGTTACCCAGGTCCAGGTCACCACGGGCCACGTCGACGAAGGTCTTGCCGTCGAATTCGTTGAGGTAGCTCATCAGCCACTCATCGATACGGTCGGTCAGCAGCAGCACTTCGATGCCTTTCTTGCGGAAGACTTCCAGGTGCGGGCTGTTCTTGACCTGGGCGTAGGTTTCGCCGGTCAGGTAGTAGATCTTGTCCTGCCCTTCCTTGGCACGTGCCAGGTATTCAGCCAGGGACACTACCTGCTCGCCGTCTTCGCCCTGAGTCGAGGCAAAACGCAGCAGGCCGGCGATTTTTTCCTTGTTGGCAAAATCTTCCGCCGGGCCTTCTTTCATGACCTGGCCGAAGTTTTTCCAGAAGCCTTTGTATTGCTCAGGCTCGTTCTTCGCCAGCTTTTCCAGCATGTCGAGGACGCGCTTGGTCAATGCCGACTTCATCGAGTCGATGATCGGGTCTTTCTGCAGGATTTCCCGAGACACGTTCAGCGACAGGTCATTGGAGTCGACCACGCCCTTGATGAAGCGCAGGTACAGCGGCAGGAACGATTCCGCCTGATCCATCACGAAAACGCGCTGCACGTAGAGTTTCAGGCCTTTCGGCGCTTCACGCTGGTACAGGTCGAACGGAGCACGGGCCGGCACGTAGAGCAGCGAGCTGTATTCCAGCTTGCCTTCGACCTTGTTGTGGCTCCAGCTCAGTGGGTTTTCGTAGTCGTGGGCGATGTGCTTGTAGAACTCCTGGTATTCCTCGTCCTTCACTTCAGTGCGAGGACGGGTCCACAGGGCGCTGGCACGGTTGACCACTTCCCATTCCTGGGCAGGCGCCTCTTCGCCTTCAGCCGCCGCTTGTTCCTTCGGCAACTCGATCGGCAAAGCGATGTGGTCGGAGTACTTCTTGATGATGTTGCGCAGGCGGTAGCCGTCGGCGAACTCATCTTCAGCGGATTTGAGGTGCAGCACGATGCGGGTGCCACGGTCGGCCTTATCGATGGTGGCGATTTCGAATTCGCCCTCACCCTTGGAGGACCAGTGCACGCCTTGGCTGGCGTCGAGGCCGGCACGGCGGCTGAACACTTCAACCTTGTCGGCAACGATGAAGGCCGAGTAGAAGCCCACGCCGAATTGGCCGATCAGGTGCGAATCTTTCTTCTGGTCGCCCGACAGATTCTTCATGAAATCAGCGGTGCCGGATTTGGCGATGGTCCCCAGATGGGTGATCGCATCGTCACGGCTCATGCCGATACCGTTGTCTTCGAGGGTGACGGTCTTGGCGTCTTTGTCGAAGCTCACACGGATCTTCAGTTCCGCGCCACCTTCCAGCAACTCAGGCTTGGACAGGGCTTCGAAACGTAATTTGTCGACAGCGTCAGAGGCGTTCGAGATCAATTCGCGAAGGAAAATTTCCTTGTTGGAATACAGCGAATGGATCATGAGGTGCAGCAGTTGCTTCACCTCGGTCTGGAAGCCCAGGGTTTCCTTTTGAGTTTCCACACTCATGGTCATCAAACTCCAATTGGATGGCAGTGGCCGCGCCCTTGAGGGTTGGCGGCGGGTTGTCATCAAAGTTGGGGGCTAAGGCCAGGATTTCAAGGGCGACCGGTTTCCTCGATTTTGAAATGCGCGCGGGCGGTGGCGATGGGTTCTGCCGGGGTGCTCTGCCACGCGGTGATAGCCACATTCGCCACCCGTCGGCCCTGGCGCCAAACCTGGCAGGTGGCGTAAGTGTCGCGGAACTGGCCGGCCCGCAGGTAATCCAGGGAAAAATCGATGATTTTCGGCAAGCCCGGCGCACCGGTAAACACCAGCAAGTGCAACGCCGCCGCCAGCTCCATAAAGCCTGCAATCACCCCGCCGTGCAGCGCCGGCAATATGGGGTTACCAATGTTGTCTTTGTTGGCGGGCAGGCGAAACAGCAACTCATCACCCAGGCGCGTGCATTCAATGCCGATCAGCCTGGCGTAGGGGATCAGCTCCAGCAGCGCTTCATAATTGCCAAGCTCATGGGCCTGTTCCAGGCGCGTCTTGAATCGATGCGTCATGCCTGCTCTCCCTTGATTGCACGGCTCAGGCCTTGGCCACCCTTGAGGCGCTTGCCCATGCGCATGAAGGTGCCTACCACATGGGCGATGGGCTGCTGCGGGTCATCCTGGTAGGCGACGCCACGGGTGAAAATCACATCGGTGGTCACCCGGTAGCATTGGGCGAAGCCATAGACCGGTTTGTGAGGCTCGGCGGTGTGCATGTAATCGATGCGCAGGTCGAGGGTCGGGCACACCTCAAACTCAGGTAATACGCACAAGGTCGCCATGCCACAGGCGGTATCCATCAGGGAGGTCAGCGCACCGCCATGGATCACGCCGGTACGAGGGTCGCCGACGATAGAGGGGCCATAGGGCAAGAGCAATGTCATACCCTCCGGGTTGGCGGCGTGCACGGTAATCCCCAGCACCTGACAATGGCGCAGGGCCGAGACAAAGCGCGTCGCACGCTCTAACAATGGGTTTTCGGTCATTCGGTCTAGACTCTTATTAGCGTTGATCCGCGGAGTAGGCAGTGCGGGTGAAAGTTCCTTGGGGAGCGCTGTTTATATATCTGCGCAATTAAAGGAACTAATGCTGAACCCTCAGGCTCGAAAGGCCAGTAGATATCTTCAATAAGGAGAAACACCCCATGCGCAAGACTTTAGCTATTTCCATGATGCTCGCCGCTGCCCTCGGTCTCGCTGCCTGCGACAAAAAATCCGAAGACAAAGCCCAAGACGCCGCTGCACATTCTGAGCAAGCTCAGAAAGACATGGCGAAGGCTCAGGATAAAGTGAACGACGCTGCGAAAGAAAACGCCGATGCTGCCAAAGCTCAGGCTGAATCGAACGAAGCCGCCGCGAAAGAAGCAGCACCTGCTACTCCAGCCACCGGTTCTTAAGACCGCGGTTTGAAATAGCTTCGCTGTAAAAAGAAGCCCGCTTAAATAGCGGGCTTTTCTTTGCCTGCTGTTTTTATTGGCAGCGTTAATACGCTGAAGTTGACTAAGCCTGCTCTTTGACCGCCTCTGGCACTGGCGTATCAGTCTGCGTATACACCATCACTTGCAGCACGTCGGAATGAAACTCCCGGCGGTACAGCACGACCACTACCCCTGCACTCATCAACATGAATAACCATGGGCTGACAAACCACGCCAGCATGGTCATGCCGAAGTAGTAAGCACGCAGGCCAAAGTTGAACTGGTTGGCGGCCATGGAAATCACTCGCGCCGCCCTCGAAGCAAATGCTTTGCGCTCCTGCTCGGACACCTGGCGCTCACCGATCATTGGCGCCGACCCCACCAGCACTGCCGCGAAGTTGTACTGGCGCATGCACCAACTGAATGTGAAGAAGGCGTAGACGAACACCAGCGCCAGGCACAACAGCTTGATCTCCGACATCCCCTGGGATGCCTGCTGCACCATGGGAATGTCCGCCAACAACGAAACCGCCCGCTCGGACGCGCCGAGCACGGTGAGAATACCGGCAAGGATAATCAACGTGCTGGAGGCAAAGAACGAGGCGTTGCGCTCCAGGTTGCCAATTACGCTGGCGTCGGCGATGCGGTTGTCGCGCAGCAGCATGCGGCGCATCCAGTCTTCGCGATACAGGTGCAGCACACTGGCCAGGCACGCTGTGTCCCGGGCCTTCCAGGTCGCATAACGGGTATAGCCGCCCCAACACAGGATGAACCAGAGGGCGGCAAGCAGGTGGACTTGATTGGTTTCGACGAACGACATGCGGGTCCTATTACACGAGGTGGTGTGACGAACGCGGTCAACATGTGGGAGCGGGCTTGCTCGCTCCCACACCTACCGTGTTTCACACTTTAGAAGCTTGTCGTCTACTAAGCATAAAAAATGCCCCATATCGATTGATACGGAGCATTTCTGCGCAGCCTTGAAAATGTGTTACGCGATCGCTTCGCTACGCTTGCCGAGCATACGGTCAATGACTACCGCAACCACCAGCACCATCACCGACGGCACCAGCCACGCCAGGCCTTGTTCGCTCAATGGCAGGTTGGCCAACGACGACGGCATCCAGCCAGCCAGGCCAGCGCCCTTGAGGGCGTCAATGCAGCCGAAGATAAACGACACCAGCATCACCGGGCCAACGATGCGGCCCTGCTCCTGCCAGAAGTCTTTGCAGAAGCTCAACGCCACCAGCACGATGCAAGGCGGGTAGATCGCGGTGAGCACCGGGATCGAGAAGGCAATCAGCTTGGTAAGGCCCAGGTTGGACACAAACAGCGAGAACAGCGCCAGGATCACTACCAGTGTCTTGTAGGACAACGGCAGGATTTTGCTGAAGTACTCTGCACACGCGCAGGTCAGGCCAACAGCCGTAACCAGGCATGCCAGGGAGATCAACACCGCCAGGAAACCACTGCCCAGGGAGCCGAAAGTGTGTTGCACGTAGGCGTGCAGTACGGCAGCACCATTCGCCGCACCAGCGGCCACTTCGTGACTGCTCGCACCCAGGCGGAACAGGCTGACGTACACCAGCGCCAGGCCCACACCGGCAATCAGGCCCGCGATGATCGCGTAGCGGGTGATCAGCTTTGGCGACTCCACACCACGGGAGCGGATGGCGTTGACGATCACGATGCCAAATACCAGCGCGCCCAGTGTGTCCATGGTCAGGTAACCATTGATAAAACCTTGGGAGAACGGTGCAGCGACATATTCCGGGGTAGCGACGCCCACTTCACCGGCCGGCACGGCAAACGCGGCAATGCCGAGGATGGCGAGCGCGATGATCTTCAGCGGTGCGAGGAAGCGACCCACGGTGTCCAGCAGGCGCCCTGGGTACAGGGACACAAAGAACACCACCAGGAAATACACCGAGCTATAGAGGAACAGCGCCAGCGGGCTTTCGCCAGTCAGCGGCGCCAGGCCTACTTCGAAGGACACGGTCGCGGTACGCGGGGTAGCGAACAGCGGCCCTACCGCCAGATACGCCGCCGCCGCGAGCAGGCCACCGGCGATCTTGCCGATCGGGCTGCTCAACGCATCCATACCGCCGCCGACCTTGGCCAGGGCGATAACGGTGACCACCGGCAAACCCACTGCGGTGACCAGGAAGCCCAATGCTGCCATCCAGACATGAGGCCCGGACTGCAAACCGACGATAGGCGGGAAGATGATGTTACCGGCGCCCACGAACAGGGCAAAGGTCATGAAGCCCAACGCCAGGATATCCTGGCTTTTCAACACTTTCATTTCGGGAAATACCACACTACTGAATCGGAATTTAGAGAGGGATTCCCTGTGGATGAGGGAAATACTGCCAGCCCTGATGGGGGCCGACCGGTCTGGCGCGGGGCTTCCTTTTGGGAGGCGCACGCATAAAGAGGCGGCTAGGGTACAGAAATTGGCTGACGAACGCACTGTTGCGGGGCGAACTGTCCGATAAGCGACATCTCTATGTCGCGTTTTCATACTTAATCTGGCAATGCAGATAAATGTGGGAGGGGGCTTGCCCCCGATGGCGAAGTGTCAGTCACTGTATTTGTTAACTGACCCACTGCAATCGGGGGCAAGCCCCCTCCCACATTTTGATCTTTATTAAACCTCAGAAAGCACAAAGGCCACCCGAAGGTGGCCTTTGTGTTGGTGAAGCGTCAGCTAAGCGCGAGGCTTACTTGACAGCCCAACCGGTCAGCTCGGACAAAGCCTTGCCGATGTCTGCCAGCGAACGCACGGTTTTAACGCCTGCGTCTTCCAGGGCAGCAAACTTCTCGTCTGCAGTGCCTTTGCCGCCAGAGATGATTGCGCCAGCATGGCCCATGCGCTTGCCTGCAGGGGCAGTCACACCAGCGATGTAGGAAACAACCGGCTTGGTCACGTGTGCCTTGATGTAGGCAGCCGCTTCTTCTTCAGCCGAACCGCCGATCTCACCGATCATCACGATCGCTTCGGTCTTCGGGTCTTCCTGGAACAGCTTCAGGATGTCGATGAAGTTCGAACCTGGGATCGGGTCACCACCGATGCCGACGCAAGTCGACTGGCCGAAACCGGCGTCAGTCGTCTGCTTCACAGCTTCGTAGGTCAGGGTGCCGGAACGGGAAACGATACCGACTTTGCCTGGCAAGTGAATGTGACCAGGCATGATGCCGATCTTGCATTCGCCTGGGGTGATCACGCCTGGGCAGTTAGGGCCGATCAGGGTAACACCCAGCTCGTCGCACTTAACTTTAGCGTCCAGCATGTCCAGGGTAGGAATGCCTTCGGTGATGCAGACGATCAGCTTGATGCCGCCGAATGCTGCTTCCAGGATCGAGTCCTTGCAGAAAGGAGCTGGAACGTAGATCACGCTGGCGGTGGCGCCAGTGGCAGCTACAGCGTCTTTCACGGTGTTGAACACTGGCAGACCCAGGTGCTCGGTGCCACCTTTGCCCGGAGTTACGCCACCAACCATCTTGGTGCCGTATTCGATGGCTTGCTGGGTGTGGAAACTACCTTGCGAACCGGTAATACCCTGGCAGATAACTTTGGTGTCTTTATTGATCAGGACGCTCATTATTTGCCCTCCGCAGCTTTGACAACTTGTTGAGCAGCGTCGGTCAGGCTGGTAGCCGCGATGATGTTCAAACCGCTTTCTGCCAGTACTTTAGCGCCCAGTTCAGCGTTGTTACCTTCAAGGCGAACAACAACCGGGATTTTCACGCCGACTTCTTTCACTGCACCGATGATGCCTTCGGCAATCATGTCGCAACGAACGATGCCGCCGAAGATGTTGACCAGTACTGCAGCGACGTTGGAGTCGGACAGGATGATCTTGAACGCTTCGGTAACGCGTTCTTTGGTAGCACCGCCGCCTACGTCGAGGAAGTTGGCTGGTTTGCCGCCATGCAGGTTGACGATGTCCATGGTACCCATGGCCAGGCCAGCACCGTTGACCATGCAACCGATGTTACCTTCCAGGGCTACGTAGTTCAGTTCGAACTTGGCAGCGTGCGCTTCGCGCGGATCGTCTTGCGACGGATCGTGGAAAGTCTTCAGCTTAGGCTGACGATACATGGCGTTGGCGTCGATGTTGATCTTGGCGTCGAGGCAGTGCAGATCGCCATCAGCCTTGATCACCAGCGGGTTCACTTCCAGCAGGGCCAGATCGTGATCCTGGAACAGTTTGGCCAGACCTACGAAGATCTTGGCGAACTGGGCAACTTGCTTGCCTTCCAGACCCAGCTGGAAAGCCAGCTCACGACCCTGGAATGGCTGAGCGCCAACCAGTGGATCGATAGTGGCTTTCAGAATTTTTTCTGGGGTTTCTTCGGCGATCTTCTCAATGTCCACGCCACCTTCGGTGGAAGCCATGAACACGATGCGACGGCTCGAACGGTCAACGACAGCGCCCAGGTACAGCTCTTTAGCGATATCAGTGCACGATTCAACCAGGATCTTGGTGACTGGCTGGCCATTGGCATCAGTCTGGTAAGTCACCAGACGCTTGCCCAGCCACTGCTGTGCGAAGGCCTTGGCGTCTTCTTTGCTGCGAACCAGCTTAACGCCGCCCGCTTTACCGCGACCACCTGCGTGGACCTGGGCTTTGACAACCCACTCGGTACCACCGATTTTGTCGCAGGCTTCTGCTGCTGCTTCCGGGGTGTCTACTGCGTAGCCCTTGGAAACTGGCAGGCCGTATTCAGCGAACAGCTGCTTACCCTGATACTCGTGAAGATTCATGCTTTTTACCGTCTTCGTTAGGTACTGCGCATTCGGCGCTGCGCTCATTATGAGTGCCGCGCCACCTGTGACTGCTGCTTGCGCAACTTGCTGGGCTTATGGCCCGTAAAGCTGCGCAAGGCTGCGTCCAGCGGATATTCCGCGGTGAGTCTTGCGCGCAAGGCTCACGACGGGCAACTCCGCCGTGGTTTCTTATTATCTCGCTTAGCGCTTCTTGCGGTTGGCGATGTGGATGGCGCCGCCATTCACCGCCAACGCTGCTTCGTGCAACGCTTCGGACAGGGTCGGATGGGAGAAGACCATCATGCCCAGGTCCTCGGCACTGGTGCCGAATTCCATACCGATCGCGCCTTGCTGAACCAGTTCTGCAGCGCTCGGGCCAATCACGTGGACGCCCAATACGCGGTCAGTCTTGGCATCAGCGATGACTTTGACAAAACCACCGGTGTCGTTGGCTGCCATGGCACGGCCAGACGCAGCAAACGGGAAGGTGCCGACGTTAACTTCAACGCCTTCAGCTTTCAACTGCTGTTCGTTCTTGCCGACCCATGCAATTTCCGGGTGGGTGTAGATAACCGATGGGATCAGGTCGTAGTTCATCTGGGTTTTGTGGCCCTTGATGCGCTCGACAACCATGATGCCTTCTTCGGACGCCTTGTGCGCCAGCATCATGCCGCGAACCACGTCGCCGATGGCGTAGACGCCAGGAACGGTAGTCGCGCAGTGATCGTCAACGTGGATGAAACCGCGCTCGTCCATGTTCACGCCGCTGTCGGAAGCCAGCAGGTCGGTGGTCACCGGACGGCGACCCACGGCTACGATCAGCTTGTCGAACGTGATGGTCTGCTCGCCGTCTTTGTCGGTGTAGGTCACAACGACTTCTTCGCCGTTGACCTTGGAACCGGTAACGCGGGCGCCCAGCTTGATGTCCAGACCTTGTTTGGTCAGGGTTTTCAGCGCTTCCTTGGACACTGCGGTGTCGGCAGCCAGCAGGAACGTGTCCAGGGCTTCCAGCACAGTGACTTCGGAACCCAGACGGGACCAGACCGAACCCAGTTCCAGGCCGATTACGCCAGCGCCGATCACGCCCAGACGCTTAGGAACCGCTTGGAATTCCAGGGCGCCGGTCGAATCAACGATCACGTTCTGGTCAACTGGAGCCGGTGGAATGTCGATTGGGCGCGAACCTGGAGCCAGGATCACGTTCTCGGCTTCGATGACTTCTACGGAACCGTCAGGCTTGGTGATTTCAACTTTCTTGCCGGCCAGCAGTTTGCCGTGGCCTTGCAGGGAAGTGACGCCGTTGGCCTTGAACAAGGTCGCAACGCCGGAAGTCAGGCCTTTAACGATGTTGGCTTTACGGCCGACCATTGCTGGCACGTCCATGGTCACGCCAGCA
The DNA here is from genome assembly GCF_009764655.1 of Pseudomonas sp. PB105. Taxonomy (NCBI): domain Bacteria; kingdom Pseudomonadati; phylum Pseudomonadota; class Gammaproteobacteria; order Pseudomonadales; family Pseudomonadaceae; genus Pseudomonas; species Pseudomonas sp. PB105. Next base: position 26,685 of record NZ_RWIO01000032.1, on the reverse strand, counting down.
TGGTTGATACCGTGGATCGCGAAGCCGTCTTGGGCTTCGTGGAATTTCCAGGAGCTGTCCAACAGCGCCTTGGAAGGAATGCAACCAACGTTCAGGCAGGTACCGCCCAGTGCCAGTTTGCCTTCCTTGTCGGTGTATTTTTCGATGCAAGCAGTCGAGAGGCCCAGTTGTGCGGCCTTGATGGCGGCAACATAGCCGCCAGGACCTGCACCAATCACTACAACGTCAAATTTCTGCGACATGAAAATAGTTCCTCTATTTAGCAGCAAGCTTTCAAGCCACACGCCCCAGGTCAAGCCGCCCTATTCTGGCGGCCAGCCCGGAGCCTGCAGCTGCTTCTATCAGATATCCAGCAGCAGACGAGCCGGGTCTTCCAGCAGGTTCTTGATGGTCACCAGGAAAGTCACGGCTTCTTTACCATCGATCAGGCGGTGATCGTAAGACAGTGCCAGGTACATCATTGGGCGGATCACGACTTGGCCGTTGATGGCCATCGGACGCTGGATGATGTTGTGCATGCCCAGGATCGCGGCTTGCGGCGGGTTGACGATCGGGGTCGACATCATCGAACCGAAGGTACCACCGTTGGTGATGGTGAAGGTACCACCGGTCATCTCGTCGATGGTCAGCTTGCCGTCACGGGCTTTCTTGCCGAAGCCGGCGATGCCGCCTTCGATTTCAGCCAGGCTCATCAGCTCGGCGTTACGCAGAACCGGTACCACCAGGCCACGGTCGCTGGACACGGCAACGCCGACGTCTGCATAGCCATGGTAAACGATGTCGCCGCCGTCGATGGAAGCGTTGACTGCCGGGAAGCGCTTCAGCGCTTCAGTGGCCGCTTTCACGAAGAACGACATGAAGCCCAGGCGCACGCCGTTATGAGACTTCTCGAACAGATCCTTGTACTTCGAACGCAGGGCCATGACTTCGGTCATGTCGACTTCGTTGAAAGTGGTCAGCATCGCCATGTTCGACTGTGCTTCAACCAGGCGCTTGGCCACGGTTGCACGTACGCGGGTCATCGGCACGCGCTTCTCGGTGCGGTCGCCAGCAGCGAACACAGGAGCGGCGGCAGCTGGAGCAGCAGCCTTGGCAGGCGCGGCAGCCGGAGCGTTTTTCTTGGCTTCAACAGCAGCAACCACGTCTTCCTTGGTCACGCGGCCGTCTTTGCCGGTGCCTTTGATGGAAGCCAGGTTGATGCCATTTTCTTCAGCCAGCTGACGTGCAGCCGGTGCAGCGATTGGATCTTCGCCACCCGCAGCCGGAGCAGCCGCTGGAGCCGAAGCAGCAGCCGGTGCAGCGGCGGCAGGAGCAGCAGCGCTGCCCGCTTCGATCGAGCCCAGTACCTGGTTGGACAGGACGGTGGCGCCCTCTTCGGCAACGATTGCGCCCAGTACGCCGTCAGCCTCGGCCAACACTTCCAGAACGACTTTGTCGGTCTCGATGTCGACGATCAGGTCATCACGCTTTACAGCGTCGCCTGGTTTCTTGTGCCAAGTGGCAACGGTGCCATCGGCAACCGATTCCGGGAATGACGGGGCTTTGATTTCGATAGCCATTATCTGTGGGTCCTTAAAATTCGGTTTCAGTCAGCGCGAAGGCGTTAAACAGTGAAAGCATCTTGCAGCAGTTTTTCCTGCTGCTCGGCGTGCATCGACGCATAACCACAAGCAGGTGCAGCAGACGCATCACGACCGGCGTACTCCAGGCCCAGGGCCTTGTTGTGGTTGCCGATGCTGCGACGCAGGTGATGCTGGCTGCTGTACCACGCGCCCTGGTTCATCGGTTCTTCCTGACACCACACCACATTGGTGAGGTTGGTGTAAGGCGCGATGATCTCCATGAGGTCATCTTCCGGGAACGGGTAAAGCTGCTCGATACGCACGATGGCGATGTCTTCGCGGCCTTCGGCACGACGTTTTTCCAGCAGGTCGTAGTAGACCTTGCCGCTGCACAGGATCAGGCGAGTGACCTTGGCCGCATCCAGCGTGTCGATTTCTGGAATCACGGTCTGGAACGAACCTTCGGCCAGATCTTCCAGGGTCGAGATGGCCAATTTGTGACGCAGCAGCGATTTCGGAGTCAGCACTACCAGCGGCTTGCGCAGCGGGCGGATCACCTGACGACGCAGCAAGTGGTAGATCTGGGCCGGGGTAGTCGGCACGCACACCTGGATGTTGTGCTCGGCGCACAGCTGCAGGTAACGCTCCAGACGGGCCGAGGAGTGCTCCGGACCCTGACCTTCATAACCGTGTGGCAACAGCATGGTCAGACCGCACAGACGGCCCCACTTGTGCTCGCCGCTGGTGATGAACTGGTCGATAACCACTTGGGCACCGTTGGCGAAGTCGCCGAACTGGGCTTCCCAGATCACCAGCGCCTGCGGCGTGGTGGTCGAGTAACCGTATTCGAACGCCAGTACGGCTTCTTCGGACAGGAACGAATCGTACAGGTCGAAACGCGGCTGGCCTTCGTACAGGTTCTGCAACGGGATGTAGGTGCCCGCGTCTTTCTGGTTGTGCAGCACAGCATGACGGTGCGAGAACGTACCGCGGCCGATGTCCTGGCCGGTCATGCGGATCGGGTGACCTTCGAACGCCAGGGTCGCGTACGCCATGGTTTCGGCATAACCCCAGTTGATCGGCAGGCCGCCGGCTTGCATCTTCTGACGGTCTTCGTAGATCTTCGCAACCTGGCGCTGCACCACGAAGCCATCCGGGATTTCCAGCAGCTTGGCGGACAGTTCCTGCAGGGTCTTCAGATCGAACGAGGTGTCGTGACGCGCCGTCCAGGTGTGACCCAGGTACGGACGCCAGTCAACGAACAGCTCTTTGTTCGGTTCCTTGACCAGGCTTTTTACTACATGCAGACCATTGTCCAGCGCGTTGCGGTATTCATCGATCTTCGCCTGAACACGCGCATCGTCAACAATACCGGCCTTGGTCAGGCTTTCGGCATACAGCTCACGGGTGGTGCGCTGCTTGGTGATCTGCTGGTACATCAACGGCTGGGTGCCGCTTGGTTCGTCAGCTTCGTTGTGACCACGGCGGCGGTAGCACACCAGGTCGATCACCACGTCACGCTTGAACTGCATGCGGTAGTCGACAGCCAGTTGGGTCACGAACAGCACGGCTTCCGGATCATCACCATTCACATGGAGGATCGGCGCCTGGATCATCTTGGCAACGTCGGTGGCGTACTCGGTGGAGCGCGCATCCAGCGGGTTGCTGATGGTGAAGCCAACCTGGTTGTTGATGACGATGTGAACCGTACCGCCAGTCTTGAAGCCGCGAGTCTGCGACATCTGGAACGTTTCCAGGACCACGCCTTGACCGGCGAATGCCGCGTCGCCGTGGATGGAAATCGGCAGGACCTTTTCACCAGTGGTGTCGTTACGACGATCCTGGCGCGCACGGACCGAACCCTCGACCACTGGAGAAACGATTTCCAGGTGGGATGGGTTGAAGGCCATGGCCAGGTGAACTTCACCGCCGGTGGTCATGACGTTGGAGGAGAAGCCCTGGTGATATTTAACGTCACCGGAACCCAGCTCGACCTTCTTCTTGCCTTCGAACTCGTCGAACAGCTCACGCGGGTTCTTGCCGAAGGTGTTGACCAACACGTTCAAGCGACCACGGTGGGCCATGCCGATCACGATTTCCTTGGTGCCGTAGGAACCGGAACGCTGGATCAGCTCGTCGAGCATCGGGATCAGGCTTTCGCCGCCTTCCAGGCCGAAACGCTTGGTACCCGGGTATTTGGTACCCAGGTATTTTTCCAGGCCTTCCGCTGCGGTCACGCGCTCAAGCAGGTGGCTGCGTACGTCGGCGGACAGCACCGGACGGCCACGCACGCCTTCCAGGCGATGCTGGAACCAGTGGCGTTGCTCGGAATCGGTGATGTGCGTGAACTCAGCGCCAATGGTGCGGCAATATGTCTGCTGCAACGCTTCGTGAATTTCGCGTAGGCTCGCTTCCTCTTTGCCGATGAACAGGTCGCCGGCACGGAAGGTCGTATCAAGATCGGCATTGGTCAAGCCGTAATGATTGATCGACAGGTCAGCAGGTGCAGGACGCTGCCAGAGCCCCAGCGGGTCAAGCTGGGCCGCCTGGTGGCCACGCATCCGGTAGGCCTGGATCAGTCGCAGTACTTCAACTTGCTTCTTCTCGTGCTCACTGCTCACGCTGCCGGCGGAAACCGGTTGGGCGCGGCGCTGGTTCTTTGCCAGCAGCACAAATTGATCGCGAATCGTTGCGTGCGATACATCGGTGGCAGCGTTGCCGTCTGAAGACAACGTCTGAAATTTGGTGCGCCATTCTTCTGGCACAGCGTTAGGGTCGTGCAGGTAGAGCTCATAAAGCTCTTCCACATAGGCAGCGTTACCACCTGAAAGATAGCCGCTGTTCCACATGCGCTGCATCACGCTTTCTTGCATGCTTGGTCACCCTCGATTTGGGGACACCACCGGCGAAAACACCGAGTTTGCTTGCAAAAGGCCAAGTGCAGCGACCAAAACAAGCCACTTAGGATCACGCTGATAGTTCGGGTACCAACCCGAATGCCCCTGCTTGTCTCATTTCTTCAAAATAAGAGCCGCGGCTTTGTAAGTCGCTGCTCAAGTTAAAACTACGGCGCCGGTTGAAGCCTGCGCCGCAGCATTTACGGGCACAACGGTCCTGCTTTGTTACAACGTCGGTTACACGCCGCTTTGCAGCAGCATGTTACGGATGTGACCAATGGCCTTAGTCGGGTTCAGGCCTTTGGGACATACGTTGACGCAGTTCATGATCCCGCGGCAGCGGAATACGCTGAACGGGTCATCCAGCGAAGCCAGACGCTCGGACGTCTTGGTATCACGGCTGTCTGCCAGGAAGCGGTACGCTTGCAGCAGGGCAGCTGGACCCAGGAACTTGTCCGGGTTCCACCAGAAGGACGGGCACGAGGTCGAGCAGCAGGCGCACAGGATGCACTCGTACAGACCGTCGAGCTTTTCACGCTCTTCAGGGGACTGCAGACGCTCGATGGCCGGAGCCGGCGTGTCGTTCTGCAGGAACGGCTTAACTTTTTCGTATTGCTTGTAGAAGATGCTCATATCGACGACCAGGTCACGGATAACCGGCAAACCTGGCAGAGGACGAACGATCAGCTTGTTGCCTTTCACCACGGCGGACAGCGGCGTGATGCACGCCAGGCCGTTTTTGCCGTTGATGTTCATGCCGTCGGAGCCGCAAACGCCCTCACGGCAAGAGCGACGGTAGGAGAAACCTTCGTCCTGCTCTTTGATCAGTGCCAATACATCCAGCACCATCAGGTCTTTACCTCCGGTATCGACCTGGAACTCCTGCATGAACGGCGCAGCGTCCTGATCAGGGTTGTAGCGATAAACACTGACTTTCAACATGGCAGCCACCCTTAGTAAGTCCGAATCTTCGGTTCAAACGTCGGAACCGTCTTCGGCGAGAAGTTCACGGCACGCTTGGTTACGCGCTTGTCACCCGGGAAGTACAGGGTGTGGCACAACCAGTTTTCGTCATCGCGGTCTTCAAAGTCTTCACGAGCGTGGGCGCCACGGGATTCTTTACGAACCTCGGCGGCGATCGCCGTCGCTTCAGCCACTTCCAGCAGGTTTTGCAGCTCAAGGGCTTCGATACGAGCGGTGTTGAACGCCTGGCTCTTATCGTTGATCTTGACGTTGGCGATGCGCGTACGCAGGTCAGCCAGCTGGGCAATACCCTTCTGCATGTATTCGCCGGTACGGAACACACCGAAGTAGTTCTGCATGCAGCTTTGCAGCTCGCGACGCAGGGTTGCCACGTCTTCGCCATCAGTGCGCTCGTTCAGGGCGTTCAGGCGGGCCAGGGCAGTTTCGATGTTGGCGTCGGTGGCGTCATCGTATTCGATGCCGTCAGTCAGCGCTTTTTCCAGGTGCAGGCCGGCCGCACGGCCGAATACCACCAGGTCGAGCAGCGAGTTGCCGCCCAGACGGTTGGCACCGTGTACCGATACGCAGGCGACTTCGCCTACTGCGAACAGGCCATGGATGATCTCATCCACACCTTCAGCGTTCTGGGTGATCGCCTGGCCATGAATGTTGGTCGGCACGCCGCCCATCATATAGTGGCAAGTTGGAACAACCGGAACCGGAGCCAGTACCGGGTCAACGTGAGCAAAGGTCTTGGACAGCTCACAGATACCTGGCAGGCGGCTGTGCAGCACTTCCTCGCCCAGGTGATCGAGCTTGAGCATCACGTGGTCGCCGTTCGGGCCACAGCCGTTACCGGCGATGATCTCTTTAACCATGGAACGGGCTACAACGTCACGACCTGCAAGGTCCTTGGCGTTCGGAGCATAACGCTCCATGAAACGCTCGCCGTGCTTGTTGATCAGGTAACCACCTTCACCACGGCAACCTTCAGTCACCAGTACACCAGCGCCGGCGATGCCGGTCGGGTGGAACTGCCACATTTCGATGTCTTGCACCGGCACGCCAGCACGCAGTGCCATGCCGACGCCGTCACCGGTGTTGATCAGGGCATTGGTGGTCGACGCGTAGATACGGCCTGCACCGCCAGTCGCCAGAACAGTCGCCTTGGCGCGGATGTAGGTGGTTTCACCGGTTTCGATGCAGATGGCGATCACGCCGACGAACTCGCCCTTGCCGTTCTTCACCAGATCGACGGCGTAGTACTCGTTCAGGAACGTGGTACCGGCTTTCAGGTTGCCCTGATAAAGGGTGTGCAGCAGCGCGTGACCGGTACGGTCAGAAGCCGCGCAAGTACGGGCAGCCTGGCCGCCTTTACCGTAATCCTTCGACTGGCCGCCGAATGGACGCTGGTAGATACGACCTTGCTCGGTACGGGAGAACGGCAGACCCATGTGGTCCAGCTCGAACACCGCCGCAGGGCCTTCCTGACACATGTATTCGATAGCGTCCTGGTCACCGATGTAGTCGGAACCCTTGACGGTATCGTACATGTGCCAGCGCCAGTCATCGTTCGGGTCCGCAGACGCGATAGCGCAGGTGATGCCACCCTGAGCCGATACGGTGTGGGAACGGGTCGGGAACACCTTGGTGATCACGGCAGTCTTGTGACCACCCTGGGCCAGCTGCAGCGCTGCGCGCATGCCAGCACCGCCGCCGCCAATAATGATGGCGTCGAAGGAAATAGTTGGAATGTTAGCCATGAATCAGATACCCCAAAGAATCTGCACACCCCAGACGAAGTAAGCGAACATCGCAATGCCGCAGACTGCCTGGAAGAGAAAACGGACTGCAGTCGCGGACTTGCCCAGCGCCATAGGCGTCAGGTAGTCAGTCGCGATGGTCCACATGCCGACCCAGGCGTGAGCGCCCAGGGCTACAAGGGCCAGCAGACTGAAGATTCGCATCGCATTGTGGGCAAACAGGCCGTGCCATTGCTCATAGCCGATGCCCGGGTTTGCGACGAGGTATCCGATCAGGAAAATGAAATAAGCCGCGAGAACGACCGCAGACACACGTTGTGCCATCCAGTCATAGAGGCCCGAACGCGAAAGGTTCGTAACGCTGGTTACCATATCCAAACTCCTGCCAGAACGATCAGCACCACGGAAATGGCGATGATGATTTTCGAGCCCAGGCGGCCGCCTTCCAGCGTCTCACCGATACCCGCATCCATGATCAAGTGGCGCACACCGGCTACCAGGTGATACAGCAGAGCGGACAGGAGGCCCCATGCTACGAACTTGGCCAGCGGGCTGGTCAAGCATGCCTTCACCTCGGCGTAACCTTCCTCGGAACCCAGGGATTTGCTCAATGCATAAAGCATGATGCCCAAGCCCAGGAACAGGATGATGCCGGAAACACGGTGCAGGAACGACGTAACGCCGGTGATGGGGAGTTTGATGGTCCTTAGGTCTAGGTTTACAGGTCGTTGGCTATTCACGGCTTTTTTTCACACTGAAGAGCCCCTAACAATCAGGGCAAAGTTGTTGGGGAGTGCACTGGTCAGGTAAGCACCACCCAGGGAGTGCGACCCCCAATGAAAGCAAGCCCAAAAGCCCTTGGCGGTCGGTGGCCGAGTATAGACAGTTAGGTTACTAATGACAACGCGCGCACCTCACCCTAATAGCGGATTGCGCTGGCGGGATAAAAGGCGTAAATGGCAGCCAATTTCGAGGAAAAAGTACGGTTAAAGCCTTCTGGGGCAAGACTTTAGGCAAATTGACATCTGAATTTATCTCACTATAGTGGTGCGGGCCCTGCGTGGGGGGTCTGTCTGATGATTTGAAGCATAAATAGGAGGCCACATGGCTGACAAAAAAGCGCAGTTGATCATCGAGGGCGCAGCCCCCGTCGAGCTGCCCATTTTAACCGGCACCGTTGGTCCCGATGTTATCGACGTACGGGGCCTGACGGCCACGGGCCGTTTCACTTTCGACCCAGGCTTCATGTCGACCGCCTCTTGCGAGTCGAAGATCACCTATATCGACGGCGATAATGGCATCCTGCTGCATCGGGGCTACCCGATCGAGCAACTGGCTGAAAAGTCGGACTACCTGGAAACCTGCTACCTGCTGCTAAATGGCGAACTGCCAACAGCCGAGCAAAAAGCCCAGTTCGTCAGCACCGTGAAGAACCACACCATGGTTCACGAGCAGTTGAAGACCTTCTTCAACGGCTTCCGTCGCGACGCCCACCCGATGGCCGTCATGTGCGGCGTGGTTGGCGCCCTGTCGGCCTTCTATCACGACTCCCTCGACATCAATAACCCGCAGCATCGCGAAATCTCCGCGATCCGCCTGGTTGCGAAGATGCCGACGCTGGCCGCAATGGTTTACAAGTACTCCATGGGTCAACCCATGATGTACCCGCGCAACGACCTGACGTACGCGGAAAACTTCCTGCACATGATGTTCAACACGCCGTGCGAGATCAAACCGATCAGCCCGGTGCTGGCCGCTGCGATGGACAAGATCTTCATCCTCCACGCCGACCACGAACAGAACGCCTCGACGTCCACCGTACGCCTGGCAGGCTCTTCGGGTGCCAACCCGTTCGCCTGTATCGCCGCCGGTATCGCCGCACTGTGGGGGCCTGCCCACGGCGGTGCGAACGAAGCCGTATTGACCATGCTCGATGAAATCGGCGATGTCTCGAACATCGACAAATTCATCGCCAAGGCCAAGGACAAGAACGATCCGTTCAAGCTGATGGGCTTCGGTCACCGGGTCTACAAGAACCGCGACCCGCGCGCCACCGTGATGAAGAAGACCTGCGACGAAGTGTTGAAGGAACTGGGCATCAAAAACGATCCGCAACTCGAACTGGCCATGCGCCTGGAAGAGATCGCCCTGACCGACCCGTACTTCATCGAACGCTCGCTGTACCCGAACGTCGACTTCTACTCGGGGATCATCCTCAAGGCGATCGGCATTCCTACCAGCATGTTCACCGTGATCTTCGCCCTGGCGCGGACCGTGGGCTGGATCTCCCACTGGAAAGAAATGCTCTCCAGCCCGTACAAGATTGGCCGCCCGCGCCAGCTGTACACCGGCTACGAGTCGCGTGATATTTCCAAGTTGGAAGATCGCAAGTAAGCAATCCGCTTAGCTGTACTGAAAACGGCCTCCCTTAGTGGAGGCCGTTTTTGTTTGTGTTGCCTGGTCTACCGCTATCGGGGGCAAGCCCCCTCCCACATTGAGCTGCATTCCAAAAGATGGGCTCGGTTAACTGTGGGAGGGGCTTGCCCCCGATGGCATTGGCACAAACACCAAAAAACCCAAGGCAAAAAAAATACCCCGGCCTTTCGACCGGGGTATTTCTTATCCAGCTACATCTTAGTGATTAACCGCCCCGCTCGCCCCCAGGCCAGTCTGCGAACGCACAAACTGCGGGAAGTACAGCGCACGCTCTTTCTCTGCCGCCGCCGACTTGTCGGTGATGGAGAAGAACCAGATACCCACGAACGCGATGATCATTGAGAACAGCGCCGGGTATTCGTACGGGAAGATGGCTTTTTCATGGTGCAGGATCGAGACCCAAATGGTCGGGCCAAGGATCATCAGGCCAACGGCGCTGATCAAGCCCAGCCAGCCGCCGATCATGGCGCCACGGGTGGTGAGGTTTTTCCAGTACATGGAAAGCAGCAGTACCGGGAAGTTACAGCTCGCGGCAATGGAGAACGCCAGGCCAACCATGAACGCGATGTTCTGGCTTTCGAACAGGATACCCAGGCCGATTGCCAATACACCCAAGGCCACGGTAGTGATCTTCGACACGCGAATCTCATCCTTGTCGTTGGTTTTGCCTTTCTTGATCACGCTGGCGTACAGGTCGTGGGACACCGCCGAAGCGCCGGCCAGGGTCAAACCTGCAACCACGGCCAGGATGGTGGCGAAGGCCACGGCCGAGATGAAGCCCAGGAAGATACTGCCACCCACCGCGTTGGCCAGATGCACCGCTGCCATGTTGTTACCGCCCAGCAAGGCGCCAGCTGCATCCTTGAACGCCGGATTGGTGCTGACCAGCAGGATCGCGCCAAAGCCGATGATAAAGGTCAGGATATAGAAGTAGCCGATAAAGCCAGTGGCATACAGCACGCTCTTACGCGCTTCCTTGGCGTCGCTTACGGTGAAGAAGCGCATCAGGATGTGCGGCAGGCCGGCGGTACCAAACATCAAGGCCAGGCCCAGGGAGAATGCGGAGATCGGATCTTTCACCAGACCGCCGGGACTCATGATCGCCTCACCTTTAGGGTGAACCTTGATCGCCTCGGAGAACAGCATGTTGAAGTCGAAGTTGACGTGCTTCATCACCATCAGCGCCATGAACGAAGCACCCGACAGCAACAGCACCGCCTTGATGATCTGCACCCAGGTGGTCGCCAGCATGCCGCCGAAGAGCACATACATGCACATCAGGATGCCCACCAGGATCACTGCAACGTGGTAATCCAGGCCGAACAGCAGTTGGATCAATTTGCCCGCGCCCACCATCTGCGCGATCAAGTAGAACGCCACTACCACCAGCGACCCGCACGCCGACAGGGTGCGGATCTGGGTTTGCCCCAAACGGTACGACGCCACGTCGGCAAACGTGTATTTGCCCAGGTTACGCAGGCGCTCGGCGATCAGGAACAGAATGATCGGCCAGCCCACCAGAAAGCCGATCGAGTAGATCAGGCCATCGTAGCCAGAGGTGTACACCAGCGCGGAAATACCCAGGAACGACGCCGCCGACATATAGTCGCCAGCAATCGCCAGGCCGTTCTGGAAACCCGTGATCTTGCCGCCAGCCGCATAGTAGTCGGCTGCGGACTTGTTACGCTTGGAAGCCCAGTAAGTGATGCACAAGGTGGCACCGACGAACGCGACGAACATCACGATGGCCGAGACGTTCAACGGTTGCTTTTGCACTGCACCGGTCAATGCGTCCGCCGCCCAAACGGCCGGAGCAAACAGTGAAGCGCCGAATATTGCCAATAGACGCCGAATCATTGCGCAGCCTCCTTGAGAATCGCATTGTTCAGGTCGTCAAACTCGCCGTTGGCCCGGCGCACATAGATGCCGGTCAGGATGAAGGCGGACACAATCAGCCCGACGCCCAGGGGAATGCCCCAGGTAATCGACGAACCGGGGCTGAGCTTGGCCCCCAGCACTTGTGGCCCGTAGGCGATCAACAGGATGAAAGCGGAGTAAAGCCCTAGCATGATTGCCGAGAGAATCCAGGCGAATCGTTCCCTTTTTCTCACCAGCTCCTTGAAACGCGGGCTGTTTTGAATCGAGAGGTAAATGCTGTCGTTCATTGTTTTTATCCTCGCAGCACAGCTTTTTTATTATTGGAACATAGCTACTGTATGCGGCTGCGGAACAGGTTCCAGACGACCTTAGTAGTAGATCGAGTGTAGCGAGGGTTTGTGAGAACACAGGAAGATTTGCGGGGGACAAATATTAATGTGGGAGGGGGCGTGCCCCCTCCCACAAAGGTGCATCGGGGAATTTACTTAGCGAGCCATTCGGCTACACGTTCAGGGTGCTTGGCGACCCAATCCTTGGCCGCTGCGTCAGGCTTGGCGCCTTCCTGGATAGCGAGCATGACTTCGCCGATTTCATCCTTGGAGGCCCACTGGAATTTCTTCAGGAAGGCCGCGACTTCCGGCGCTTTCTTCTCCAGGCCCTTGCTGCCGATGCTGTTGACGGTTTCAGCAGCACCGTAGATCCCTTTTGGATCGTCCAGGAAGCGCAGTTTCCACTTGGCGAACATCCAGTGTGGCACCCAACCGGTAACCGCAATGGATTCCTGCTTGTCTTCGGCACGGGTCAGTTCGGCGATCATGGCTGCGCCCGAACTGGCCTGCAGCTTGTAGTCCAGGCCGTAGGCCTTGATCGCTTCGTCGGTCTTGAGCATCACGCCTGAACCGGCGTCGATACCGACGATTTTGTTCTTGAAGGTGGTGTCGGTCTTGAGGTCCTCGATGGACTTTGCCTTGACGTACTCCGGCACGATCAGACCGATCTTCGCATCCTTGAAGTTGGGGCCGTAGTCGACCACCTTGTCCTTGTTCTTGGTCCAGTACTCACCGTGGGTCACGGGCAGCCAGGCGGACAGCATGGCGTCGAGTTTGCCGGTGGCCACGCCTTGCCACATGATCCCAGTGGCGACCGCTTGCAGTTTCACGTCATAACCGAGCTTTTGCTTGATCACTTCTGCCGCCACATGAGTGGTGGCAACGCTGTCCGACCAACCATCCACGTAGCCGATGCTCAGGGTTTTGCTGTCGGCGCTGGCCAGTGTGGAGCTCATCGCAACTACCAGAGTGGCAGCTGCGCCCAAGAGTCGTCGCATCTTCATCGTACTTCCCCGAAAGTGCTGCGCCCGACGGATGCCGAGCGACGTCAACCTGTTGTTATGTGGTGCACCGCGCCGCCTTCACGCGCATCGATCCGGTGGCTGCGACATCAGTGGAATGCTGACACCCTGATCATCAACCTGCCGACGCCGTCGACCTGCTCTGTCAGCGACCTTATGCAAGCAAGAAACGACATCACATCGCCAGCAGGACGTTTCCTGGAACATGGCGTCAATATTCCGCCCGAACTTTGCATGTCAAAATCATGCAGCCCCACTGGGAAGGGACAAATCCGGGTAAGATGCGCGCCTTTGCTCCCCCAGATAAGCCGACCATGCCCGCGACTGCCCGCTTCCCTGCCCTGTCCTATTGCTTCGCCCTGATCCTCGGCCTGCTGGCCCTGGTCGGCTATTGGTATGGCCTCGGCCGTCCAGTGGTGCTGCCGGATGTCGCCAGTGCCAGCCATAAACTGCAATGCGCGTCCTACACGCCGTTCGATAAAGACCAATCCCCCTTCGACCAGCCGTTCAAGCTGCGCCCCGAGCGCATGGACGCCGACCTGGCCCTGCTGGCCACCCGCTTCGAATGCATCCGCACCTACTCGATGACCGGCCTGGAAGCCCTGCCCGACATGGCGCGCAAACATGGCTTGAAGGTGATGGCCGGCGCGTGGGTCAGCAGTGATCCGGTGGCCACCGAAAAAGAGATCGATGAGCTGATCGCGGCGGCCAACGCCAACCCGGACGTCGTGACCTCGGTGATCGTCGGCAACGAAGCCCTGCTGCGCAAGGAAGTCACCGCCGCGCAACTGGTGAAGCTGATCCAGACCGTCAAAAGCCAGATCAAACAACCCGTCACCTACGCCGACGTCTGGGAGTTCTGGCTGCAACACCCGGAAATCGCCCCGGCGGTGGACTTCCTGACCATTCACCTGCTGCCCTACTGGGAAGATGATCCGTCGAGCATCGACCAGGCCCTCAAGCACGTGGGCGATGTGCGCCAGACCTTCGGCAACAAGTTCGCGCCCAAGGACGTGCTGATCGGCGAAACCGGCTGGCCCAGCGAAGGCCGCCAGCGTGAAACGGCCGTGCCGAGCCGGGTCAATGAAGCCAAGTTCATGCGTGGCTTTGTGGCCATGGCTGAAGCCAATGGCTGGCGCTATAACCTGATCGAAGCGTTCGACCAGCCGTGGAAGCGCGCCAGCGAAGGTGCGGTAGGCGGCTACTGGGGCCTGTTCGATGCTGATCGCCAGGAAAAGGGCATTCTCGCCGGGCCTGTGACCAATGTGCCGTACTGGCCGCTGTGGTTGGGGGTGGGTGGCCTCATCCTGCTGGGGACGCTGGCGCTCGGCGGCCGGGTTAGCAGGACACGTGCCGCGATCCTGCTGCCGTTGCTCGGCGCAGTGGCAGCCTGTTCCATCGGCTCCTGGGCCGAGCTGACCCGTGTGACTGCACGCTTTACTGATGAGTGGGTGTGGGCCGGTTTACTCGTGGCGCTGAACCTGCTGGTGCTGGCTCACGCGGCCCTGGCCTTGAGTGCCCGTGAAGGCTGGCGCGAACGGGCGTTCATCTGGTTGGAACAACGTGCAGGCTGGCTGGTGGCAATCGCTGGGTTCGCGGGTGCGGTGATGATGCTCGCACTGGTGTTTGACCCACGCTACCGCAGCTTCCCGAGTGCGGCACTGCTGCTGCCGGCCCTGGTGTACATGGTTCGCCCGGTGACCGGGCCGCGTCGGGAAATCGCGCTGCTGACCTTCATTATCGGCGCCGGTATCGCGCCGCAGCTGTACCGAGAAGGCCTGTTGAACCAGCAGGCATGGGGTTGGGCGCTGGTCAGCGGGTTGATGGTGGTGGCTTTGTGGCGGTGCTTGCGGGTGCGCAGGGCCTAAGACCGCTATCGGGGGCAAGCCCCCTCCCACATGAGAACGCACTCCAAAGGTGGGAGGGAGTTTGCCCCCGATTGGCCCTATCAGGCGCCCCGAGGCTGCCTGACCAACCGCAACCCCGCAATCACCACCGCAAACACCGCAAATGTGGTGTTGTACAACGCCAGCGCCGGCAACCCGAACACCAGCCCCAACACCGCCAAACCCCAGCCTGCGCGGCCCGGCACGAAAAACGCCAGCACCGATGTGATCAGCGCCGCCCAGCCCAGCACCTTGAAGTGAATCATCAACCCCAGGTTCCCACGCAGCTGGCATTCCCAGCGGCTGGCCTCGTCAGCGCAAATCCCCACCCAGCGGCCATCTTCCATAAAACCGTAGCGCGCACCATAACTGGCGGCCAGCCATAATGGCAGGGCAATAAGCAGCAAAATCAGCGGCAAACGACGGGACATGGGGCACTCCGATAGGCAAAAACGGCGCCCAGCTTAATCCCCCCGCAGCCGTTATCAAGGGACATACACACAATTAGTGTTCACCAATGCGTGGCAAAGTGTATCGTCTGGCTACTATTACCCCGATTCCGACGTTTATTTCCGACTTTTCGTGCCGAAGGCTGGCACTTCGGAGATAGCACGGTGGTCATAGCCTGCGAACTTCATTCAGCACGTTTCCTCTTAGGGATTTAGTCATGCTCCGTTCCTTGCGCTGTGCCGCCCTGTTGGGCAGCCTTTTTTTGAGTGCGTCAGCACTGGCGGTCGACATTGACCAAGCCAGCTATGGCTACCCTTTGACCAACCCGTTCGAAGCGACCATCGCCACCACCCCGCCTGACCTTCGGCCGACATTGCCCAGCGATGACGAGATCAATCAGTCCGACTACACCCTGAACATGCGCCCCGAGCGCGAGTTCAGCCTGCCGGACAACTTCTGGGCGGTGAAGAAACTCACCTACCGCATCGCCAAGCAGGACCGCGCCGCGCCGCTGATCTTCCTGATCGCGGGCACCGGCGCGCGGTTCGATAGCAGCATCAACGAATACCTGAAAAAACTGTATTACCAGGCCGGCTACCACGTGGTGCAACTGTCGTCGCCCACCAGCTTTGACTTCATCAGTGCCGCCTCCCGCTTCGCCACCCCGGGGATCACCCAGGAAGACGCCGAAGACATGTACCGCGTGATGCAGGCCGTACGTGCACAGAACGCTTCGCTGCCGGTGACTGATTTCTACCTCTCCGGCTACAGCCTTGGTGCCCTGGATGCGGCATTTGTGGCCAAGCTGGACGAGACCCGCCGCAGCTTCAACTTCAAGAAAGTGTTGCTGCTCAACCCGCCAGTCAACCTCTACACCTCGATTACCAACCTCGACAAGCTGGTACAGACCGAGGTCAAGGGCATCAACAACACCACCACCTTCTATGAACTGGTGCTGAACAAGCTGACCCGCTACTTCCAGCAAAAGGGCTATATCGACCTCAACGACGCCCTGCTCTACGACTTCCAGCAATCCAAGCAGCACCTGACCAACGAACAGATGGCCATGCTGATCGGCACCTCGTTCCGCTTTTCGGCGGCCGACATTGCCTTTACCTCGGACCTGATCAACCGTCGCGGCCTGATCATCCCACCGAAGTACCCGATCACCGAAGGCACCAGCCTTACGCCGTTCCTCAAGCGTGCGCTGCAATGCGACTTCGACTGCTACCTCACCGAACAAGTGATCCCGATGTGGCGCGCCCGTTCCGACGGCGGCAGCCTGTTGCAACTGGTTGACCAGGTCAGCCTGTACGCCCTCAAGGATTACCTGCACGCCAGCCCGAAAATCGCCGTCATGCACAACGCCGACGACGTGATCCTCGGCCCCGGCGACCTGGGTTTCCTGCGTAAAACCTTCGGCGATCGCTTGACCGTCTACCCACTGGGCGGCCACTGCGGCAACCTCAATTACCGCGTCAACGCCGACGCCATGCTGGAGTTCTTCCGTGGCTAAATACTTTCTGCTGCTCGCCGCCCTGATGTGTGCGGGCGTAGCCAATGCCGACAACAGCAAGGCTAACGCGCCGATCGTGGTGGATTCCGACGGTTTCAAAGAGCCGTTGAGCAAACTCAAATTCAACCCGGGCCTGGACCAGCGCGAATTCGAACGCTCATCTGTCAACGCGCTCAACGTGTATGACCCGCTCGAATCGTGGAACCGGCGCGTGTACCACTTCAACTACCGCTTCGACCAATGGGTGTTCCTGCCCGTGGTCGACGGCTACAAGTACGTGACCCCGAGTTTCCTGCGCACCGGCGTAAGCAACTTCTTCAACAACCTGGGCGACGTGCCCAACCTGTTGAACAGCCTGCTGCAGCTCAAAGGCCACCGTTCCCTGGAAACCACCGGGCGCCTGCTGCTCAACACCACCGTCGGCATCGCGGGCCTGTGGGACCCGGCTACCGCCATGGGCCTGCCGCGCCAGAGCGAAGACTTCGGTCAGACCCTGGGCTTCTACGGTGTTCCTGGCGGGGCCTATCTGGTGCTGCCGGTCTTCGGCCCATCGAACCTGCGCGATACCGGCGGCTTGCTGGTGGACTACACCGCAGAATCCCAGATCAACTTCCTCAACGTTTCCGAAGTCAGCTCCAACCACCCGGAAGTCTGGGCCCTGCGCGCGGTGGACAAGCGCTACCAGACCAGCTTCCGTTATGGTCAGATGAACTCGCCGTTTGAGTATGAGAAGGTGCGCTATATCTACACGGAATCGCGCAAGTTGCAGATTGCCGAGTAAATAGCACCGACAAAAAAGGCCATTCGAATGAATGGCCTTTTTTATGTCTGCGATTTAAGCCCTGATTGCTTTCCAGGCCTTGCCGACCACACTGACCAGCGCCAACACCACCGCCCCCGCAATAATCCCCGCCACCGCATTGAGCAACGTCGGCATCAACCACGCCACGGCACCCGAGCCCTGGCTCACCGATTCTATCCAGTGATGCACCACCGGCACGCCGTGGGTGAGGATGCCGCCACCGACCATGAACATCGCGGCCGTGCCGATCACCGACAGGCTTTTCATCATGTACGGCGCTGCACTCAGGATCGCGCCGCCGATGCTGCGCGCCACCTGCCCGGGCTTCTGGGTGAGCCACAGGCCCAGGTCGTCCAGCTTGACGATACCGGCCACCAGCCCGTAAACGCCCACGGTCATGACAATGGCGATGCCCGACAGCACGATGACCTGCTGGGTCAACTGCGCGTCGGCGACGATGCCCAGGGTGATGGCGATGATTTCCGCGGAGAGGATGAAGTCGGTGCGGATCGCGCCTTTGATCTTGTCCTTCTCGAACGCCACCAGATCGGTCGCCGGGTCCGCGACGGCGTCGGCCAATTGCGCGTGTTGGGCCTGGTCTTCGGCTTTGCTGTGGAGGAATTTGTGGGCGAGTTTCTCGAAGCCTTCGAAACACAGGTAGGCGCCGCCGAGCATCAACAGCGGCGTCACCGCCCACGGCGCGAAGGCGCTGATCAGGAGTGCGGTGGGCACCAGGATCAGCTTATTGACGAACGAGCCCTTGGCCACCGCCCACACCACGGGAATTTCCCGCTCGGCACGCACGCCGGAGACCTGTTGGGCGTTGAGCGCCAGGTCGTCGCCCAGCACGCCGGAGGTCTTCTTCGCGGCCATTTTTGTCATCAAGGCAACGTCATCGAGTACCGCGGCGATGTCGTCGATCAACACCAACAAGCTGCTTCCTGCCATGAATCGGACTTCCTTAAAGGGGGATGGCGCGAGCATAACGCGGCGCAGGGCTTTACGGGCACATTGTTGAGGCACGCGGATGGCCGGTGCTACCATGCGCAACCGCCGGTATTGGCAAGGAAACTCCTGGTTTATGAGCAGCATTCGCGAGCGCAACAAAGAAAAAATCCTGCGGGCGGCGAGCGAGGAGTTTGCCGACAAGGGCTTCGCCGCGACCAAAACCAGCGATATTGCCGCCAAGGCCGGGCTGCCCAAGCCCAACGTCTATTACTACTTCAAGTCCAAGGACAACCTCTACCGCGAGGTGCTCGAAAGCATTATCGAGCCGATCCTGGCGGCTTCCACGCCGTTCAATCCGGACGGCGAGCCTTCGGTGGTGCTGAGCAACTACATCCGCTCGAAAATCCGCATCTCCCGCGACCTGCCGTTTGCCTCCAAGGTGTTCGCCAGCGAAATCATGCACGGCGCGCCGCACCTGAGCGCCGAGCAGGTCGAACAGCTCAATGCCCAGGCCAAGCATAATATCCAATGCATCCAGAGCTGGGTGGACCGGGGCTTGATCGCGGCCATCGACCCCAATCACTTGATGTTCAGCATTTGGGCGGCGACCCAGACGTACGCGGACTTTGACTGGCAGATCTCGGCGGTGACCGGCAAGGCCAAGCTGGATGAAGCGGATTATGAAGCGGCGGCGCAGACGATTATTCGGTTGGTGCTCAAGGGCTGTGAGCCGGACTGATACACCGAGGGGCCTGTGCCAATCGGGGGCAAGCCCCCTCCCACAATTTATGTAGGAGGGGCTTGCCCCCGATGAGGCCTTTTCAGTCAGCAAAAAATCAAGCTGACACCCCCGCATCCGCCAACAACCCCACCCCCTCAATCGCCGTAATCGCACACTGCTCGTCAATATCCGACGTATCCCCGCTGATCCCGATCGCCCCCAGCACCACACCGTCCTGATCCCGTATCAACACGCCACCCGGTGCCGGCACCACGCTGCCCTGCCCCAGGCTGTTCAACGCCGCGATAAACGCCGGTCGTTGCTGCGCATCCAGCGCCAGCAAGCGTGAGCCCTTGCCCAGGGCAATCGCGCCCCAGGCTTTGCCGATGGCGATTTGCGGGCGCAGCAGGCTGGCGCCGTCTTCGCGCTGCAGGGCGATCAAGTGACCACCGCTGTCGAGTACCGCGATGGTCAACGGTGCCGCAGCAATGGTGCGGCCTGCGGCAAGGGCCTGGCCGGCCAGTTGGGTGGCGAGTTTCAAGGTTAAAGCGCTCATGGTGCCGTCCTTCTTTTGTTATTGGGAAAGCGGTTTGGATCTGTTTGATCAGATGCACGATCAAACAAATAGAACACAATGACATTTGTTTTTGTATACAATATTTTCGCACAAAGTCTCCATACGTCGAAAAAGTCCGCTGAAAATGCCTTCCGACGAACGCCAAGGCCCAGGGAGAAAATCCATTGACCTCTGACGCTCGCCGTGAATACACTTTGACCGGACACCACTTGTATACAATTACAAAACGCAAGAGGCACCAAAACATGAGCAAAATGAGAGCAATCGAAGCCGCCGTCCTCGTCATGCGCCGTGAAGGCGTGGACACCGCCTTCGGCATCCCAGGCGCGGCGATCAACCCGCTGTACTCAGCCTTGCAGAAGGTGGGTGGCATCGATCACGTCCTTGCTCGCCACGTTGAAGGCGCCTCGCACATGGCCGAGGGTTACACCCGCACCAAGGCCGGCAATATCGGCGTGTGCATCGGCACTTCGGGCCCGGCGGGCACAGACATGGTCACCGGCCTTTACAGTGCTTCGGCCGACTCGATCCCGATCCTGTGCATCACAGGCCAAGCCCCGCGCGCACGGATGCACAAGGAAGACTTCCAAGCCGTGGACATCACCAGCATCGTCAAGCCGGTGACCAAGTGGGCAACCACCGTTCTGGAACCCGGCCAGGTGCCCTACGCGTTCCAGAAAGCCTTTTATGAAATGCGCTCCGGTCGCCCAGGCCCGGTATTGATCGACCTGCCGTTCGACGTGCAGATGGCCGAGATCGAATTCGACATCGACGCCTACCAGCCGCTGCCCCTGGCCAAGCCATTGGCGACACGCATCCAGGTCGAAAAAGCCCTGGCCCTGCTTGACGCCGCCGAACGCCCGCTGCTGGTCAGCGGCGGTGGTGTGATCAACGCCGATGCCAGCGAGCTGCTGGTGGAATTCGCTGAACTCACCGGTATCCCGGTGATCCCGACCCTGATGGGCTGGGGCACCATCGCCGACGATCACCCGTTGATGGTGGGCATGGTTGGCCTGCAAACCTCCCACCGTTATGGCAACGCGACGATGCTCAAGTCGGACGTGGTGCTGGGCATCGGCAACCGTTGGGCCAACCGCCACACGGGTTCGGTGGAGGTCTACACCGAAGGCCGCAAGTTCATCCACGTGGACATCGAGCCGACCCAGATCGGCCGCGTGTTCACGCCGGACCTGGGCATCGTTTCCGACGCTGGTGCGGCACTGACGATGTTTATCGAAGTGGCCCGCGAGTGGAAAGCCGCCGGCAAGCTCAAGGACCGCAGCGCCTGGCTGCATGACTGCCAGCAGCGCAAAGCCACCCTGCACCGCAAGACTCACTTCGACAACGTGCCGGTCAAGCCACAGCGCGTGTACGAAGAGATGAACCAGGTGTTCGGCAAAGACACTTGCTACGTCAGCACCATCGGCCTGTCGCAGATTGCCGGTGCGCAGTTCCTGCATGTGTACAAGCCACGCCACTGGATCAACTGCGGCCAGGCCGGCCCGCTGGGCTGGACCATTCCGGCTGCACTCGGCGTGGTGAAGGCCGATCCGAGCCGCAAGGTGGTGGCGTTGTCCGGCGACTATGACTTCCAGTTCATGATCGAAGAACTGGCCGTGGGCGCGCAGTTCAAGCTGCCGTACATCCACGTGGTGGTGAACAATTCCTACCTGGGTTTGATCCGTCAGGCACAGCGTGGGTTTGAAATGGACTACTGCGTGCAGTTGTCTTTCGACAACCTCAACGCCCCGGAACTGAATGGCTATGGCGTCGACCACGTGGCCGTCGCCGAAGGCCTGGGTTGCAAGGCCCTGCGCGTATTCGAGCCAGGCCAGATCCAGCCCGCGCTGCGCAAGGCCCAGGAGATGATCGAAGAATTCAAGGTGCCGGTGATCGTCGAGATCATTCTGGAGCGCGTGACCAATATTTCCATGGGCACCGAGATCAACGCCGTCAACGAATTCGAAGACCTGGCCCTGGTCGGCAACGATGCGCCGACTGCCATTTCCCTGCTCGATTAAGGAGAACCCTATGCCGCGTTTTGCCGCCAACCTGTCCATGCTGTTTACCGAACAGGACTTTCTTGCCCGTTTCAAAGCGGCCGCCGAAGCCGGTTTCGAAGGAGTGGAATACCTGTTCCCGTATGAATTCAGCTCGGCTGAGATCAAGGCACACCTGGACGCCAACGGCCTGACCCAGGTGCTGTTCAACCTGCCGGCCGGTGACTGGGCCAAGGGCGAACGCGGCCTGGCGTGCCACCCGGACCGGGTCGAGGAGTTCCGCGCAGGGGTCAAGCTGGCCATCGCCTACGCCCAGGTGCTGGGCAATACCCAGATCAACTGCCTGGCAGGGATTCGTCCGACCGGCGTGGATGATGAAACCCTGGAAAAGACCTTCGTCGCCAACCTCAAGTACGCCGCCGACAAGCTGCAGGCAGCGGGCATCAAGCTGGTGATGGAGATGATCAACACCCGCGACATCCCCGGCTTCTACCTGAACAACACGGCGCAGGCCCTGTCTATTCGCGAGCAGGTGGGCAGTGCCAACCTGTTCCTGCAATACGACATCTACCACATGCAAATCATGGAAGGCGACCTGGCCCGGACCATGACCACGCACCTGGATGCGATCAACCACATCCAACTGGCGGACAACCCTGGGCGCAATGAGCCGGGCACGGGCGAGATCAACTATCGCTTCCTGTTCGAGCATTTGGACCGCATCGGTTACCAGGGCTGGGTCGGCTGTGAGTACAAGCCGTTGACCACCACCGAAGCGGGTTTGGGTTGGCTCAAAACTCACAACGCGATCTAACAAACACCACCGAGTCAATGTGGGAGGGGGCTTGCCCCCGATAGCGGTGGGTCTGTCAGTCCTGTTTTATCTGACGCACCGTCATCGGGGGCAAGCCCCCTCCCACATAGGACCTGCTGTGTAATAACAAGAGGATTTCATCATGGCTAAAATCGGATTTATCGGCACCGGCATCATGGGCCACCCCATGGCCGCGAACCTGCAGAAAGCCGGTCACCAACTGTTTCTTTCCGAACACCACGGCAAGGCACCGGCTGAACTGATCAGCGCCGGCGCCGTGGCCTTGGCCAACCCGCAGCAAGTCGCCCAGGAAGCCGAGTTCATCATCGTCATGGTGCCCGACACCCCACAGGTAGAAGACGTGCTGTTCCGCGCCGACGGTGTAGCGGCTGGCCTCTCGCCGAACAAGGTGGTGATCGACATGAGTTCGATCTCGCCCACCGCCACCAAGGCATTCGCGGCGAAGATCAACGAGACCGGCGCGCAGTACCTCGACGCTCCGGTGTCCGGCGGTGAAGTCGGCGCCAAGGCCGGCACCCTGAGCATCATGGTCGGCGGCGAGTCGCAGACCTTCGAACGCGCCCTGCCGCTGTTCCAGAGCATGGGCAAGAACATCACGCTGGTCGGCGGCAATGGCGATGGCCAGACCGCCAAAGTGGCCAACCAGATCATCGTTGCGCTGAACATCCAGGCGGTGGCCGAAGCGCTGCTGTTCGCCTCGAAAAACGGCGCCGACCCGGCCAAGGTGCGTGAAGCGCTGATGGGCGGGTTTGCCTCCTCGAAGATCCTGGAAGTGCACGGCGAACGCATGATCAAGGGCACCTTCGATCCGGGTTTCCGCATCAACCTGCATCAGAAAGATCTGAACCTGGCCCTGGCCGGTGCCAAGGAGTTGGGGATCAACCTGCCGAACACCGCCGGCACCCAGCAGGTGTTCAGCACATGCACCGCGATTGGCGGCGGGAATTGGGACCACTCGGCGCTGATCAAGGGCCTGGAGCACATGGCGAATTTCTCGATTCGCGACAAGTAACTCCCCACAGATCTCACTCTGAAATGCAGTGAATGTGGGAGGGGGCCTGCCCCCACCCACATTTGTTCCCATTCCAAGTCTGAAATTGCTGCATCTCTAAAAACAAGAATCCCCCCGGGAGCCCGCTTATGTCGGTCGATCCGCAACACCTGCTTCGCGAGCTATTTGCCACAGCCATCGACGCCGCCCATCCCCGGCTAGTCCTTGAACCTTATCTGCCCGCCGACCGCAGCGGCCGTGTGATCGTGATCGGCGCCGGCAAAGCCGCGGCGGCCATGGCGCTGGTCGTCGAACACTGTTGGCAGGGCGAAGTCAGCGGCCTGGTGGTCACCCGCTACGGCCATGGCGCACCGTGCCAGAAAATCGAAGTGGTCGAAGCCGCTCACCCGGTGCCCGACGCCGCCGGCCTGGCCGTGGCCGAGCGCGTGCTGGCATTGATCAGCAACCTCGGCGAAGACGACCGTGTGATCTTCCTGCTTTCCGGCGGCGGCTCTGCCTTGCTGGCCCTGCCCGCCGAAGGCATCACCCTGGCCGACAAACAAACCATCAACAAGGCCCTGCTCAAGTCCGGCGCGACCATTGGCGAGATGAACTGCGTGCGCAAGCACCTCTCGGCGATCAAGGGCGGTCGGTTGGCCAAGGCCGCGTGGCCGGCGACGGTGTACACCTACGCCATCTCCGATGTGCCGGGCGATCAGGCCACGGTAATTGCCTCCGGCCCGACCGT
The DNA here is from genome assembly GCF_009764655.1 of Pseudomonas sp. PB105. Taxonomy (NCBI): domain Bacteria; kingdom Pseudomonadati; phylum Pseudomonadota; class Gammaproteobacteria; order Pseudomonadales; family Pseudomonadaceae; genus Pseudomonas; species Pseudomonas sp. PB105. The sequence continues at coordinate 2,361 of NZ_RWIO01000032.1, read as the reverse complement.
CGGCGACCCGAGCACCTCGCAACAAGCCCTGGCGATCCTCAAGCGTTACGGGATCGACGCCCCAGCGTCCGTGCGCAGTTGGCTGCAAAACCCGGCCTCCGAAACCGTCAAGCCCGGCGACCCGATCCTCGCCCGCAGCCACTTCCAATTGATCGCCCGCCCCCAGCAATCCCTGGAAGCCGTGGCCGTGAAAGTACGCCAGGCCGGTTTCAGCCCGCTGATCCTCGGCGACCTGGAAGGCGAAGCGCGGGACGTGGCCAAAGTGCACGCGGGCATTGCCCGCCAGATCGTGCAGCACGGTCAGCCGTTGGCGGCGCCCTGCGTGATCCTGTCCGGCGGTGAAACCACCGTCACCGTGCGCGGCAATGGCCGTGGCGGGCGTAACGCGGAATTCCTGCTGAGCCTGACCGACAGCCTCAAAGGCCTGCCCGGCGTGTATGCCCTGGCGGGCGACACCGACGGCATAGACGGCTCGGAAGACAACGCCGGCGCAATCATGACGCCGTGCAGTTACCGCCGCGCCGAAGCCCTGGGCCTGAGTGCCAGTGATGAGTTGGATAACAACAACGGCTACGGCTATTTCGCGGCGCTCGACGACCTGATCGTCACCGAGCCGACGCGCACCAACGTCAACGACTTCCGCGCCATTCTGATTCTTGAGACTGCCAAACATGACGCCTGACAAAAAAGTCAAAATCCTCGCCACCCTGGGCCCGGCCACCGACGGGATCGATGACATCCGTGAGTTGGTGGAGGCCGGGGTGAATATCTTCCGCCTCAACTTCAGCCACGGTGAGCACGCCGATCACGCCCAGCGCTACCAGTGGATTCGCCAGGTGGAGCGCCAGCTCAACTACCCGTTGGGCATCCTGATGGACCTGCAAGGGCCGAAGCTGCGGGTCGGGCGGTTTGCCGAGGGCAAGGTGCAACTGGTGCGCGGCCAGGCACTGCGCCTGGACTTGGATGAGACGCCGGGCGACCAACGCCGGGTCAACCTGCCCCACCCGGAAATCATCGCAGCCCTGGAACCGGGCATGGACCTGCTGCTGGATGACGGCAAGCTGCGCCTGCGGGTGATCACCAAGCATGCCGATGCCATCGACACCACCGTGCTCAATGGCGGTGAGTTGTCCGATCGCAAAGGTGTGAACGTGCCCCAAGCGTTGCTGGAGCTGAGCCCACTGACCGCCAAGGACCGGCGTGACCTGAGCTTCGGCCTGGAACTGGGCGTGGACTGGGTGGCGCTGTCGTTCGTGCAACGCCCGGAAGATATCCGCGAAGCCCGTGAGCTGATCGGCGACAAGGCCTTTCTGATGGCCAAGATTGAGAAGCCCTCCGCCGTGCAGCGGCTGCGGGAAATCGCCGAGCTGAGCGACGCCATCATGGTGGCCCGGGGCGACCTGGGTGTGGAAGTGCCCGCCGAAAGCGTGCCGCAGATCCAGAAGGACATCATCAGCACCTGCCGCCAACTGGGTAAACCGGTGGTGGTGGCCACGCAGATGCTTGAATCCATGCGCTTCTCACCGGCGCCGACCCGTGCCGAAGTCACCGACGTGGCCAACGCCGTGGCCGAAGGCGCGGATGCGGTGATGCTGTCAGCCGAAACTGCATCGGGCGAGTACCCGCTGGAAGCCGTGCAGATGATGAGCAAGATCATCCGCCAAGTGGAAAACGGCCCGGATTACCAGGCGCAGTTGGACGTCAGCCGGCCCAAAGCCGATGCCACCGTGTCGGACGCCATCAGCTGCGCGATCCGTCGTATCAGCAGCATCCTGCCGGTGGCGGTGCTGGTGAACTACAGCGAATCCGGCAGCTCCAGCCTGCGCGCGGCGCGGGAACGGCCAGTTGCGCCGATCCTCAACCTCACGCCGAACCTGTCCACGGCGCGACGGCTGAGCGTGGCGTGGGGCGTGCACTCGGTGGTCAACGATCGGCTGCGCCAGGTGGATGAGGTGTGTTCTACGGCGCTGGAGATTGCCCAGGCTCAGGGCATGGCGCAGCGTGGGGATACCTTGGTGATAACGGCGGGGGTGCCGTTTGGGCAGCCGGGGTCGACCAACTCGCTGCGTATCGAGATGTTGATTTAGCGCTTATGAAGGCCCCATCGGGGGCAAGCCCCCTCCCACATTGGACTGCATTCACACCTGTCGCTATGTGAACCCAATAAAGGAGGGGCCTTGCCCTCTCCCACATTGGACTGCATTCACACCTGTCGCTATGTGAACCCAATAAAGTGTGGGAGGGGGCTTGAACTGGTCAAGTAATCTTGGACACCGATTACGGTTCACGCCGCCAACCTTTCCTTCATGACCGGCGACCGGTAGTCGTTGTAGCTGTGAGGCCTGCTGATGTTGTAGCGAG
>NZ_RWIO01000031.1:0-50857 GCF_009764655.1 Pseudomonas sp. PB105 | reverse complement strand
TGCCCCCGATGGCAGTGTTTCAGCCACCTCATGCATCGGCTGACACTCTGCCATCGGGGGCAAGCCCCCTCCCACAGTTGATTGCATTTCAAATCAGGTTATTTGGCGGGTTTGACGAAGCGTAACGTCATCCGATCCGACTCGCCGATTGCCAGATACTTGGCCTTATCCTGTTCCCCAAGCTTCAACGCTGGCGGCAATGTCCACACCCCATCCGGATAGTCCTTGGTGTCTTTCGGGTTGGCATTCACCTCGCTTTGTATCTCCAGCCTGAAGCCCGCGTCGGTGGCCAGTTTCACCACATAGGCGGTGGTCAGGTAACCGCTGTGCTTGATGTCCTCCAGCGAGGCCCCATCCTTGGCGCGGTGATCCACGACGCCCAGCACACCTCCAGGTTTGAGCACGTTGTAGAACGCCTTGAAGGTCGCCTCGTCGGTATTGGCCAGCACCCAGTTATGCACATTGCGGAAGGTGTACACGGCGTCCACTGAACCTGGTTTGCCGAACACCGGCGCCTTGGGATCGAACTCGACCACTTCGGCCTTGCCGTAATGCGTCGGGTCGGCGGCGAATTTCTTTTTCAGATTCTCTTCGGACGTACGCGCATAGGCGCTGCTGCTCGCGGCCTGCACCGCGGCGATGTAATGCCCGTGGTCCTTGAGTAATGGTGCCAGCACTTCGCTGTACCAGCCGCCGCCGGGGGTGATTTCGATCACGCGCTGTTTGGCGCCCAGACCGAAGAACTCCAAGGTCTGCTGCGGATGCCGGTACCCATCTCGGGTACTGTTGGCCGGATCGCGCCAACTGCCGGCGAGCACGCTGGCGTATTGCTGGGCATTGATCGGTGCATCGGCTGCCTGGCTCAAGGCCGGGGCGAGGAGGGCGGTAAGGGAGAGGGCTGCAAGCGTCGTTTTCATGATCATCCTGATAAGGGCCACTGTGCCGTCGAGGCTAGCATGGGCTCCGTACCCGCCGATCACACATTATCCGAGGTCGACCTCACCAACGGTTCTAAGCCCATGGCAATCATCGGTTTGTTGCGCTTGTAACGCACCAGCCGTTCGCTGAGAGATTGGGGCAGGATGGTGTCCTGGCTGAACCCCATGCGCTGATACAGGCGTTCCAAGTCTGGATGGCACAACAGCCATACTGTGCCTTCCACTTCCGCCACTGCTTGATGCACCAAGCGTGCCGCCAACCTCTGGCCGCGATACGCAGGCGCCACAAACACCCCCGTCAGCCACTGACCGCCTGTCACCGGCGTCAAGCACAAGCCGGCGACAATCTCGCCCTCGCGTACCACCCATAAACGTCCGCCTTTGAGCGCCTTCATCGACGAGTTGTGGCTGCGGTAAAACTTGTTCAGCAGCGGCCACAAAGGCTCTGCCAGCAGATCGATGGACAACTCAGTCATGGTGTTCAGACAGGCGTGATAAAGGGGCGGGGATTATAAACCCCTTCTGCCGGGTGATCGGTGTTATACCCAGTGCTACATCCCCTTTCAGTGGAGCACGCATCATGGCCAAAGGTATGGATTCAAAGAAAGCCGCGAAGAAAAAACCGGCAAAGACCGCCGATGAAAAACGCGCCGACAAGAAAACCAAGAAATCCGAGAGCGGTTTGTTTGGGCACTGATCACCGTCCAGCCCATGGATCTTCAGCGGCTTTTAACCCCTGTGCGGCTTAGATCGCTGCCAGGGTCTCTTTTACACTCTGCGCCGGATCAGTCGCCTTCGCCGCTATCTGCTGCTCTTGCTGCTGCTTCAGCCGCTCGGTCACTTGCTTGGAAATCGCGTCCTGTTTTTCCTGGGACATGTTCTGTACGTCCGCCTCGGTCAAACCCTGCTCCTTGAGCAATTGCTCACGGATGCGCTCGGCCGGGGATTTGCTCATGTACTCAGTGAATTCCGAGCGCGCGCCAGTGGTGGACGTGGTGGCGGGCGTTTCGGTCGAGGAGGCGGTGGCGGTCGTGGAGGCTTGCAACTGCACACGAGTCTTGGCAAAGGCTTCGTCGATGCGGTCGGTGGCTTTGTCCAGTTCCTTCTGCGCGACGGGCACGGTCACACTTTGTTGTGCGGCTTGCACGGCGCCGCTGTACAGCGCGCTGGCGGCGGCGTTGGCGGGGTCCATGTCGGGGCGCTTGAGCTGTTGGACGGTCGATATAGCTTGGGTGTTGTTGTTAACCAGCATGATCGGTCACCTGGGAAAATGTACGGTGCGACAGCTGGAGCAAATAGCGTGCCGGGCGTAAAAGCCCAGGTTTTACTGGGGCTGGCCCAGCTGCAGCGGCAATGGCTGGCCCTCAACGGCCAGCCGTTGCCGCCTAAAGCGGGGGCGAATACATGCACAGCATCACGCGAATGTCCTCAATTGTGACCGTCGAGGGCGAAGGTCTGGAAGCCCGAGCGCTGTCTGAGGCGTTCGTAGTACGCCGCGATGGCGGCGTAGCGTGGGTGTTCCATCGGGGTCATCTGCCAGCGGTGCACCGAGAGGCCGATGAGGATGTCGGCGAGGGTGAATTCGTCGCCGGCGACGTAGGCATTTGTGCGAATAAGCTGCTGTTCCAGCAGGCCCATCTTGTCGTTCCAGGCCTGTACGCCGGCGGCGAGGCGGTGCGGGTCCTGGTAGTCCGGGTGCTTGCGTACCAGCGCATGAAACGTATAGCCCCATGAAGGGTTGAGCTCGGTGGCCTGCCAGTCCATCCATTGCTCCACCCTGGCCCGTGGCGCAGGTTCGGCGGGCAAGAGGTCGTGGCGTTGGTAGAGGCTGACCAGGTAGCGGCAGATGGTGTTGGACTCCCACAACACGCCGTGGTCGTCGATCAATACCGGTATTTGCGCATTGGGGTTCAGGGCAAGGAATTCGGGGGATTGGGTGGGGGGGTAGCCGATGCCCCAATCTTCACGCACGTAGTCGATGCCCAGTTCGTGGCAGGTCCACAGGACTTTGCGCACATTGATCGACGAAGTACGGCCCAGAATCTTCAGTGAGTGTCCCATGGTGCTTCCCTTGCATTTGGAGAGCAGCCAATCTAGCAGGGGTCGCAATCGACGGCGATATTTCCAGGCGGGAGCGGTAAAAAATGCGGGTCTTAACAGCGCGGTGCGTGCTGGTCCATGGCCTTGCCAACCAGCAGGACCGAGAGCTCACTCAACTGATGAATAGCCAATGCCACATCACGCTGTTTACCGCTGAGGTCATCGGACAGGTCAAGCAACAAGGTGCTGACCGAACATACGGTTTCGTAGCTGTTGATCAACAGTGTTTCGGTGGAGACATCGGGGATTACGGTGAAGAGCGTGCCTGATGGTTTTTCGACGGCTTTCAGCATTTCAGTGCTCCTGGTCCAGGGAGTCCAAAGGTGGGCTTCTAAACCCGATCACCGAAACATTCAGCGACCGGTAAACCTTAGAGACCGCCACCCAGGCGCACAAGCCAGCTGATTCTGACGTAAGTGTAGGCAATCGGGCGTAGTGCTCACAGCAATGTCAGCCCGGTCCTACAAGCGTCCTACGTGCTTTCCCGCACCTGCAACTCAAACCCCATATCAACCACCGGCTTGGCGATCTTGTTGCCCGCCATGATCGTCAATAAATGCTCCGCCGCACGTCGACCAATCGCCTCACGTGGTGTGCTGATGCTGCTCAAGCGCGGCACCATAAAGGACGACGCGGGCAGGTCGTTGAAGCCCAGCACCGCCACGCGCTCTGGCACCTTGATGCCATGGCGCATGGCTTCGAGCAGCGCACCCTGGGCCAAGTCATCGTTGCCGAAGAAAACTGCATCCACGTCCGGATGGGCAGCCAGTAACTGCAGGAACAACTCGCCGCCCAGGCCCACGGAGGAAGGACGCGGCGTCAGCAGTTCCAGCGCCGGGTCGTACATCCCCGCCTGTTGCAGGGCGCGGCGGAAGCCTTCGCCACGCAGCAGGGTGCGTTGGTCCAATTGTGCGCCGATGTAGGCCAGGCGCTTGCGGCCACGAGACAGCAAATGCGCCGCGGCTGTTTCGCCGGCGGCCAATTGCGAGAAGCCCACGCAGTTCACGCCTGCATTCGGGTCAAGGTCCATCATATAAACGCAGGGCACATTGCTCGCCTCGACCATTCGTCGGGCGCTTTCGGTGCGGTCGAAACCAGTCAGCAGCAAACCCCGAGGCTGGTAGGCCATGTAGTTGCGCAGCAGGTTTTCTTCTTCATCCCGGGAATAGTGAGAGTTGCCGATCAGCACTTCGAAGCCCTTGGGCCGCAGCACCTGGTGGATGGCTTCGAGGGTTTCGATAAACAGCAGGTTGGACAACGACGGCACCAATACCACCACCGAATGGCTCTGGGCCGAGGCCAGGGCGCGGGCGGCGGGGTTGACCACGTAGTTGAGTTCGGCGGCGGCCTGCTGCACTTTTTCTACCAGTTCAACGGCTACGGTGCTGATGCCGCGCAGCGCGCGTGAAGCGGTAATCGGGCTGACGCCAGCCAGACGGGCGACTTCGTTGAGGGTCGGGCGACCCGTAGTGCGCGTATTTTTATCGTTCTTAGAGGTCATCAGGCGGCTTGCCAAACAAAAATCGAGGCACTAAGGTAGCGCTGTCTCCAAATGGCTGCAAATTATTGAATGCTGGGTTGCCTGATCCGGTTCAAATGCTTGGAGCGGATGCACGCGTCACTCCATAAAAATGACAAGACGGCGCGGGAAAAGCCTGTTTTTGCACTAGCCTTACAGCGTGCAAAGGTAGCGCTATCTGCGTCCTGAGGTGTTTCATGAGTCAACCTGTTACTGCCCTGGTCATCATGGGTGTTGCCGGCTGTGGCAAGACCAGTGTCAGCGAGGCCCTGTGCCGGCTGAACGGCGCCACCGCGATTGAAGGCGACAGCTTTCACCCTGCCGCGAACATCGAAAAGATGAGCGCCGGCCACCCCCTCAACGACGACGACCGCGCCGGCTGGCTCGACATCCTGTGCGCTGAACTGCGCCGCTCGCTCAAAGCGGGTGAACATCCGGTGCTGACCTGTTCGGCGCTCAAGAAAAAATACCGCGACCACCTGCGCGAAGCCGCGCCGGGCCTGGGTTTCGTATTTCTTGAGCTGACCCGCGAAGTGGCCTCCGACCGTGTGTCCCATCGGCCCGGTCATTTCATGCCGGCAAGCTTGATCGACAGCCAGTTCGCCACCCTTGAATCGCCCGTGGGCGAGCCGCTGACCCTGGCCCTCAACGCCAGTGAAGACAGTGTCGAGGAACTGGCCAAGCAGACCAACGCCTGGTGGCTGCGACACGGTTTTGAACGAACTCAATAATTTTTTGCCGGAAAAGATAGCGCTATCCCCGGCGATAAATTGAATACCCGCTTTAATAACAACAACAAACAGGAGAGACCCCCCATGTTTGGCATGTCCCACGAGTCGTACCTGCTACTAGACGCAGTCGTCACTATCATCGGGTTGATCGTTCTGATCACCAAGTTCAAGGTCCACCCGTTCATCGCACTGATCATCGCGGCCGGTTTCCTCGGCCTGACCTCGGGCATGCCCGTGGACAAGATCATCAAGGCCTTCCAGGACGGTTTCGGCGGGGTGCTCGGCTTTGTCGGCATCATCCTCGCGCTGGGCACCATGCTCGGCAAGATGATGGCCGAGTCCGGCGGCGCCGATCAGATCGCCCAAACCCTGATCCGCGCCTTTGGCAAAGAGAAGGTCCAGTGGGCCATGATGTTCGCCGCGTTCCTGGTGGGCATCCCGCTGTTCTTCGAAATCGGTTTTGTACTGCTGATCCCGCTGGTGTTCATCGTGGCGCGCCGCACCGGCGTGTCGCTGATCAAGATCGGCATCCCGCTGCTCGCCGGCCTGTCGGCAGTGCACGGCCTGGTGCCGCCGCACCCTGGCCCGTTACTGGCCATTGGCGTGTTTGGCGCGGACATCGGCAAGACCATCCTGTACGGCCTGATCGTCGCACTGCCGACCGCCATTATCGCCGGCCCGATCTTCGGTACGTTTATCGCCAAGTACATTCCGGGCAACCCGTCCCAGGAACTGGTCGATCAACTGGCCCGCGAGACTGATAACAAGTCGCTGCCGAGCTTCAGCGTCACCCTGATCACCGTGCTGCTGCCGGTGTTCCTGATGCTGCTCAAAACCTTCGCCGACATCGCGTTTGCCGAAGGCAATGTGGTACGCAACTGGATGGACATGATCGGTCACCCGATCAGTGCACTGCTGTTGGCGTTGCTGCTGTCGCTCTACACCTTTGGCACGCGCCAGGGCATCCACTCCAAGCAAATCCTCAAGCTGCTCGACGCCAGCCTCGCGCCGACCGCCGCAATCATCCTGATCATCGGTGCCGGTGGTGGCTTCAAGCAGATGCTGGTGACCAGCGGCGTGGGTGACGTGATCGGCCATATGGCGGTGAACGCGCAGATCAACCCGATCCTGCTGGCGTGGCTGGTGGCGGCGGTGATTCGTATCGCCACGGGTTCGGCGACGGTCGCCACCATCACGGGCGCGGGCATTGTGGTGCCGGTGGTGGGGATGATCCCAGGGGTCAACCGCGAGCTGCTGGTGTTGGCGACGGGGGCGGGTTCGTTGATCCTGTCGCACGTCAACGATGCAGGGTTCTGGCTGGTGAAGCAGTACTTCAACATGACCGTGGCCGAGACCTTCAAGACCTGGACGGCGATGGAGACCATCCTGTCGGTGGTGGCGCTGATTTTCATCATGTTGCTGTCGTTGGTGGTGTAAGCCACACCACCAGACAAATGTTGGAATGCAATCAAATGTGGGAGGGGGCAAGCCCCCTCCCACATTTTGATCGCGTCAAGCTACAGGTTTTTGCACCGCCCCATCCGCCCTGAACATCCCGCGAATCCCCCGCACCGCCTGGCGAATCCGGTCCTGGTTTTCGATCAGCGCAAAGCGCACATGGTCATCGCCATATTCGCCAAAACCAATCCCCGGCGACACACACACCTTCGCTTCCAGCAGCAGTTTCTTGGCAAATTCCAGCGAGCCCATGGCCGCGTACTGCTCGGGAATCTTCGCCCAGACGTACATCGACGCCTTGGGATTCTCCACCATCCAGCCCAATTCATGCAGGCCTTTGACCAGCACATTGCGGCGCTGGCGGTACTGCTCGGCGATGTCTTTCACGCACTGTTGATCGCCTTCCAGCGCAGCAATCGCCGCCACTTGCAGCGGGGTGAAGGTGCCGTAATCGTGGTAACTCTTGATCCGTGCCAAGGCGTTGACCAGTTCCGGGTTGCCGACCATGAAACCGATGCGCCAGCCGGCCATGTTGTAGCTCTTGGACAGGGTGAAAAACTCCACCGCAATGTCTTTGGCGCCGGGCACCTGCATGATCGACGGGGCTTTCCAGCCGTCGTAGACGATATCGGCGTAGGCCAAATCGTGGATCACCAGCACGTCGTACTGCTTGGCCAGCGCAATCACGCGCTCGAAGAAATCCAGTTCCACACACTGCGCGGTGGGGTTGGACGGGAAACCAAGAATCATCATCTTGGGCTTGGGGATCGAGCCGCGAATCGCCCGTTCCAGCTCGGCGAAGAAGTCCACGCCCGGCACCAGCGGCACCGAACGCACTTGGGCGCCGGCAATCACGGCACCGTAGATATGAATCGGGTAGCTCGGGTTGGGCACCAGCACGGTGTCGCCCTGGTCCAGGGTAGCCAGCATCAAGTGCGCCAGGCCTTCCTTGGAACCGATGGTCACGATGGCTTCCGACTCGGGGTCGATGTCCACTTCATAACGGTCTTTGTACCAGCGCGAAATCGCCCGGCGCAGACGCGGAATGCCTTTGGAGGTGGAGTAACCGTGAGTGTCTTCACGCTGGGCGACTTGTACGAGTTTCTCGACAATGTGCGGCGGCGTGGCGCCGTCGGGGTTGCCCATGCTCAAGTCGATGATGTCTTCGCCGCGCCGACGCGCAGCCATCTTCAGCTCGGCAGTGATATTGAAAACATAAGGGGGGAGTCGATCTATGCGCGCAAAGCGGCGCGGCGAACCTTGGTCGGCCATTGTTGCCTCGAAGTACGTAAGCGCCCGGAACCGTCCGAGCGACGTCGGCCACTGCGGTGGCCTGCGGGGCAGACAATACGACCCGTGATGGCCAGTTGTCCAGATGTGTAGGAAAATTTTCTGCGTGGAGCGAAGCCTGGATATGCCCCTATACTCGATGCGGGTTTGTTCCCTTATAAGAAGGAGACTGTTCGTATGGATCAGCAGACAAAACAACCGTTAGAGCCACGCATGGAAGCAGGCAAGGCGCTGGTAATCGCAGGGGTGAAGGGGCGTTATTCCAAGGCGACGGTGGGCGATATTCCCAGGTTGTGGGAACTGTTCGACACCTGCATCAAGGACATCAAAAAGCGTATCGGCGGGGTGACCTACGGCGTTTGCCATAACCCCCAGCACGGCGAATTCGACTACATGGCCGGCGTGGAAGTCCCCGGCAAAAGCGACGTGCCGAGCAACTTCGAAGTAATCGAAATTCCACCGCTCAACTACGCCGTGTTCGCGCATTCCGGCCCGGTGCAGGCGTTGGAACAGACCTACGAGCGCATCATGTTCGAGTGGTTGCCGCACTCGGGCTACAAGGTAATGGGGGCGGATTTCGAGCGCTACAGCGCGGATTTTGATGCGAGGAAAGGCACGGGAACAGTGGAGATCTGGCTGCCGGTTGGAGAGAGGGGCTGACTGCTCTCATGGAGGCGCTGGCTTGCTGGCGCCCGCAGAGGCGCGTCAGCCGCCAAAGCTGCGTTGGTACACCTCGGCGGATTGCCGTATGGCTTTGGCGACATCAGGCGCCAGCCTGCAATATTCGTCTTCGCGCTTGAGCACGACTTCCAGGGTTTGAAGCAAGGCCTGGATGCGTGCTTCGGGGTTTTCGACTTCGCAGGTTCGCGCAAACTCAAGGATGCCCAAGCGTGAAGCAAACATAGATTTGTTGCCGCTCAAGTCCAGCGCGAGTGAATCTTCGGGGATATAAGCAGTGGTGTTCGCGATATCGTACGCCGGGGCAAGTCGTGTATCCGATTTCACCAGATCACTGTAAAGCACGCCGAAATTCTTCAAGTGGGCATCGCCATTTCCTACGATGCAACTCAGTGCCACGCTATCAAACAACTGATCGAGCGAGCTGCGTATATGCTCTGGCGAACAGAACACGCGTACGGCTTTGGCAATGGTGGCGTAGCTCTTCGTGTACTTTTGTTCGGCAGTCAGGCCCATCAGCGTGGTCATGTCTTCGAAGCCCAGCGGGTTGAGTTGTTCGTCCCGGTCAAAGCGCCGCATGATGAACAGCTTATGGTTCTGTGAAAGATAAAAAGGGGGCACGGGCAGGCCTGTGTCCCGGGCAACGGACATGCACAGGTACTCATTGATGGCCAACCCCGGAAACTCGTCGCGTCCGCTTTTGATAATCAGATCATTGGTTTTCGAGGTGAATTTCGACTCGGATGCCTGAGGCTTTTCCGGGACGAGTACCTTGGGTTGCACTCCAGAAATGCCTGCTCGCAGGATGTAGCGTTCCACAAGCTCGGCAAACAGATCTTGCGCGCCGTCCCAAGCAAGAATTTCGTCGAGTTTTTCTCCAGATGCGGGCGGGCTGTTACGTTGGATCAGTTCGTTCACTTGATCCGAAGAAACGAATACCCGGCCTATAGGCGCGCTGCTACCCGACAAGGCCAGCAGCAGCATCGGGTCGACCTTGACCGTTTTGGCGAGACGATTGCGCAGTTGTTCCAGAAGATATCCTTCCGGCAGATTCATCTGGAAGATGGGGTGCAGTTCTCGGCGCCGATATTCTTCCGCGCGTGCCGGCATTGTGAGACTGATTGCGCAAGCTGGACCCGCAGTATCGACATAACGAAACAGGTAGTCGTCAGCACTCGTCAACACGCTGCCGCTGTCACCTTGAGGGGTGTGGACTCGCAAACTGCCACTAGTCATTGAACACGTCCCTCAGCTCTTCCAGTGTTGGCTTGGAGGCGGGCGTCAATTTCACTTCGCTGTCTAACGCCGCAATCACGCGAGCATAAGCATTCATGGAAACCGACGGGCTTCCTTGTTCAATTTCGATCAGTTTTTGCCGGGTAATTCCTGAGAGCTGGGCCATATATGCTTGCGTATAGCCACGGTTGAGGCGCATAGAGCGGACTTGTTCGGCGAGTCGTTGGGTAATTATTGAAGTGTCCATGTCACGTATTCATTACTTTTGCTGGGATATGTCATGTATACGTTACATTTTTAAGGTGTCAAGGTTACTCCGACCAAACGCCCGGCTCAGCCGCCTTTCATAACCAACCCGTCCTTTGTACGCCTCCCCGCTATCCACCCATCCCGCTCCCAGATACAACGCCATCGCTGCCACATTGGCTGTATCTACCGACAACTCCAGCCCCTTGATCTGCGGCCACGCCTCAAGCGCTACCGCCGGCAGCGCCTGCAAACACGCTTTACCAAACCCCATGCCCTGTTGCCGCCGATCCACCTGCAGCGCATGCAGCGTGGCGCTGTGTTCATCCGCCCAATGGGGCAGGCAGGGCGGGCGTTTGAGCAAAAGGAAGGCGACCGGGATGTCATCGGCCAGCAGGGCAAAGCCTTTGACGCCAGGGCTGGGCTTGGCCAGCAGCGAATTGAGCGCGCAATACATGTCGCCGCAAAACGGCAGTTGCTCAGGGTGGACTTCGATGGCGCTGACTTGCTGTTGTTGCACGGCATTCAGCGCCTCATAGGCGACAAGACAGGTTTGCATCGGAACGTCCGAACGGCTGCAAATAAGGGCGCAGTTTATCGGGTTTACCGAAGGCGAAATTATTTTTCAGTGGGCTGTCGATTTGCTCCGAGCACGTTCGACTAAGGGTGTCTTCGATGATTTTTGCACCCCAAGGAGTATCGCCATGAGCACTGCAATCAATACCCTGATCGAACAATGGAAACAGGCCGTCATCGGTGCGGATATCGATAAAATTGTCAGCTTTTACGCCGACGATATCGTCTCGTTCGACGCCGTCACCGCCCTGCAATTCAAAGGCAAGGCGGCTTACCGCGCACACTGGGAGGAATGCATGAAGCACTGTCCTGGCCCCGGCATTTTCGAGTTCCACGAACTGCGCATTGTTGAGGCCCAGGACAGCGCCTTCGCCCACTGGCTGGCGCACTGCGGCGGTGCAGATAAGGCGTGCTGGATGCGCGTCACCGCCGGTTATCAACGTATCAATGGCCAGTGGCGCGTAGTGCATGAGCACTGGTCGGCTCCCTTCGACATGCAAAGCGGCGCTGCGCTGTTCGACCTGAAACCTTGAGCGTCGCGAACTATAGTCAGTAGTCCAAAACGGAGAACGCCATGAAATACCTGTGCCTGATCTACAGCAACGAACAGGTGCTGCACACCTCGCCTGACAGCCCGGCCGACCCGGAGTGCCTTGCCTACGCCAAGTCCGTGCAGGCCAGTGGCCGCATGCTCGCCGCCGAGCCGCTGGAGTCGGTGACCACCGCCACCACGGTGCGCATGCGCAACGGCAAGCTGTCGATCACCGACGGGCCGTTTGCCGAAACCAAGGAGCAGCTCGCCGGGTTTTACCTGATCGAAGCCCGTGACTTGAACGACGCGATCCAGGTGGCCGGTGGCATTCCGGCCGCCAGGGTCGGTAGTGTCGAAGTACGCCCCGTGCGTGAATTGAATCTCTGACAACAACAAAACCACTACTCAGGAGGTTTATCCCATGTCCCAGCAACCTGCCGAATTTGAACTGTCCATCAGCCGCTTGATCGATGCCCCGCGCAGCCGGGTGTTCCGCGCCTGGACCGAGCCCGCCTTGCTGCAACGATGGTGGGGCCCCCACGGCATGACCACCCCCGAGTGCGAAATGAACCTGTGGGTCGGCGGACTGTTTCGCACCCTGATGCGCGCACCGGATGGCAGTGAGTACCCGACCCAAGGCGTGTTCCTGGAGATCGACGCGCCCAATCGCCTGGTGTTCACCGATGCCTTCCTGCCGGGCTGGATCCCGTCCGGCAAGCCGTTCATGAGCGCCGAAGTGACCTTTGAAGAACAGGCCGGCAAAACCCTCTACACCGCCCGCGCCATGCATTGGAATGCCGAAGACAAACAAGCCCACGAAGCCATGGGTTTCCATGATGGCTGGGGCCAGAGCCTGGACCGCTTAGTGCAACTGGTGACCAAAGAGATGCGCGATTGACGCCGCAGATCGAGGCGATCTACCGCAGCGAATCGCGGCGTGTGCTCGCCACCCTGATCCGCCTGCTCGGTGATTTCGACCTCGCCGAAGAAGCCTTGCACGAGGCGTTCTTTGTCGCGGTCGAGCGCTGGCCGCACGACGGCGTGCCGAGCCATCCACGGGCCTGGCTGGTGTCGACCGGGCGCTTCAAGGCCATCGACCGCCTGCGCCGCCAGGCACGGTTTACCCCGTTATTGCAGGCGCAGGCCGACGCATTGGAGGCCGCTGATTGGAGCGATGAGGATGTGGAAGACGACCGCCTGCGCCTGATCTTTACCTGCTGTCACCCGGCGCTGGCGGCCGATGCCCAGGCGGCGCTGACCTTGCGTGAGATCTGCGACCTCACCACCGAGGAAATCGCCCGGGCTTTCCTGGCCACGCCCGCCACCATTGCCCAGCGCATCGTGCGGGCCAAGGGCAAGATCCGTGAGGCCAGAATTCCCTATCAAGTGCCATCACTGGCCGAATTGCCCGAGCGCCTCGACAGCGTGCTGCGGGTGATCTACCTGGTATTCAACGAGGGCTATTCGGCGTCCATCGGCGCAGACCTCACCCGCGAGGACTTAACCCGCGAAGCCATTCGCCTGGCCCGCTTGCTCATGGAGTTGCTGCCCGAGCCGGAAGTGATGGGCCTGCTGGCGCTGATGCTGCTGCACCAATCGCGGCGTGCGGCGCGCACCTCGGCCAGCGGCGAACTGGTGTTGCTGGAGAAACAGGATCGTTCGCTGTGGGACAAGTCCTTGATCGCTGAAGGCTGCACGCTGGTGGAACAGGCGCTTACCACACAACGCTTTGGGCCGTATTGCCTGCAAGCCGCGATTGCCGCAGTGCATGCCGAAGCGCCGAGCGCCGGGGCGACCGATTGGCCGCAGATTGTCGGGCTCTACGACGTATTGCTCAGGGCGTGGCCGTCGCCGGTGATTGAGCTCAACCGTGCCGTTGCCGTAGCCATGCGCGATGGCCCGCTGGCGGGATTACAGCAGGTGGAGGCGATTCTGGCGCGGGGCGAGTTGCTGGATTACCACCTCGCGCATTCGGCGCGGGGCGAGTTCTGTCGGCGCTTGGGGCGGGGCGAAGACGCGCGCGTCGCCTACGAAAAAGCCCTGTCCCTGACCCAGCAGATCCCCGAAAAACGCTTCCTCGAAAGCCGCCTGACTGAACTCGAATCTTCCTCCCGGCATTAATCTCCAGGGTCGCCAGGGCGGGTTCGTCACTCCAGCATCTTGCCCAACAACCAGCTCCCCGCCGGCCCCGGTGGGTGGTGGCGTGACCACAGTGCATCCACGGCCACCGAGCGCGGCCAACCACGCGCTTTGAGCTCCACCAACTGGCCTGCGTCAAACCGCTCTACCAGCCAGCGCGGCAGGGGCGCCCAGCCGAAACCCAACTGCGCCATCTCCATCAGCATCAGGTAACTGGGGGCTGACCATACGCGGCCGCTGGCGCGGGTTTCATTCGGGTTGATGATGCTGGCCAGGCGCAGTTCGCGGTGTTGCTGCAAGGTATCAGCGGGAATGCTGTCCAGTCGGGCCAACGGGTGGCTGGGCGCCACATACAGCGCGATTTCGGTGCGCTCTTCCACCGGTGCGCCGGTGAGGTCGGGCGGATAGGTGTCTTGTTGTTCGATAAACGCAATCTGCGCCCGGCCGCTCTGTACCAGGGCGATCAAGTCTTCGCATTCGGCAATCAGGCATTCAAGTTCAAGGTCCGGGTAGCGCTCGTCGAACGACCGCAGGGCGATCTCGAAGCGGTCCGACTGGTAGGTATCGGACATGGCGATGGTCAGCTTCGGCTCCAAGCCTTGAGCCAACTGGCTCGCCGCCAGCTCCAGGCGGCTGCTGGCCTCCAGCACCTGCTCGGCCCGTTGCAGCAATACGTGGCCGGCCTGGGTCAGCGTCGGCTTGCGGCTGCTGCGATCAAACAGCACCACATCCAAGTCAATCTCCAGGCTGGCGACTGCCGCACTGACTGTGGATTGGCTTTTGCCCAGCTTGCGCGCCGCCGCCGAAAACGAGCCTTGGGTGGCCGCCTGGACAAACGCCTGCAGCACTTCATTGGAGGCCATGACTATCGCCTTGATCGATGGTTATTGGTTATGAAGTATCGAGTCAAAGGGTAATGATGGCAACCATCCTCACTCACGGAGACGGCTCATGAGCCCTACCAAATCCCTCACCGAACGCGTTTGCCAGGCCATTGGTTTCGAGGCCCTGGCGTTGTTGATCTGCACCCCGCTGCTGGCGTGGATCATGGACAAACCCGCCCTGGAAATGGGCATGGTCACCCTGGCGATCAGCCTGATGGCGTTGACCTGGAACGTGATCTTCAACGGCCTGTTCGACCGCCTCAAGGCACGCCTGCAACTGGCCAACAACGGCTGGACCCGCGTGCTGCACGCGCTGATGTTTGAAGGAGGCCTGATCCTGGTGTGCGTCCCGCTGATTGCGGCGTGGCTGAATATCAGCCTGATGCAGGCGTTTATACTCGACATAGGTGTGCTGCTGTTCTTCCTGCCGTACACCTATGTGTATCACTGGGGCTATGACGTATTGCGCGACAAGCTCCTACAGAAACATGCCGCCCGACGCCTCGATGCGTTGCCCGGTGATCCACTGGCTGCCGTCTGCCAGCAGGCTGGCAATCGCGCCACCGATATCGTCCGGTAAGCCGGCGCGACCCAGGGCGGTGTTGTTCGCGACCATCGCGTTGAGGTTGGCGTTGTCACGCACGGCGCCGCCGCCGAAGTCGGTTTCAATCGCACCCGGGGCCAGGATGTTGACGCTGATCCCGCGCCCACCCAGCTCTTTGGCCTGGTAGCGGGTCAGCACTTCCATCGCGCCTTTCATCGCCGCGTAGGCGGCATAGCCAGGCAGGCTGAAACGCGCCAGGCCACTGGAGACATTGAGGATGCGGCCGCCGTCACGGATCAACGGCAACAACTTCTGCGTCAGGAAAAACGGGCCCTTGAATTGGATCGCCACCAGTTGGTCGAACTGGGCTTCGGTGGTCTCGGCAAAACTGGCGTGAATGCCAATCCCGGCGTTGTTGATCAGAAAGTCGAAGTGTTCCTGTGCGAAAACATCCTTGAGCACGCCGGCAACGTCGCCGACAAAACCTTCGAACGTCGCGCTTTGGCTTACGTCCAGTTGCAGCATGGCGGCGCGGCCACCCAATTGTTCGATGTCGGCCACCAATGCCTGCGCCTCGTCGGCCTTGCTGTGATAAGTGCCAATGATGTCCACGCCTTGCGCCGCCAGGTGCAAAGCGGCGTTTCTACCCAAGCCACGGCTGGCGCCGGTGATCAATGCGATTTTACGGGTCATGGTGCAGTCCTCTTCAGATGTGAGCGTGGGATTGAGTGTATTTGTCCGCCGCTAACGTGATAAACAGGGCTGGACCGGAATCACTGGCCGGATAAGGCGAACAATCCCATGAACAAACTTGAGCTGCTGCGCACCTTCGTGCGGGTCACCGAACTGTCGAGTTTCACCCAGGCGGGCGAGCGCCTGGGGCTGCCGCGCTCCACCGTGTCCGAGCATGTGCAGGCGTTGGAAGAACTGCTCGGCGCGCGCCTGTTGCAGCGCACCACACGCAAGGTGCAGGCGACCCAGGACGGGCGTGTGTTGTACGAGCGCAGCAAGGATCTGCTCGCGCATATGGAGGAGCTGGAAGGGCTGTTTCGTCAGGACGAAGCGCAACTGAGCGGGCGCGTCCGCGTCGATATGCCCAACGTGATGGCACGTGACCTGATACTGCCGCGCCTGCCGCAGTTCATGGACGCACACCCGTTGATCGAGCTGGAAATCAGCACCACCGACCGTCAGGTGGACCTGCTCGCTGAAGGCTTCGATTGCGTATTGCGCGTGGGCGCGCAGCTCGACCAGACGGTGGTGGCGCGGTTGCTGTGCAGCATGCCGATGATCAACTGCGTGAGCGCCACCTACCTGCAACGTTTTGGTGTGCCGCAGACATTGGCCGACCTGGCCGACCACCATCTGGTGCACTACGTGCGGCCGTTGGGTTCGCGCTCGGCGGGGTTCGAATACCAGCAGGGCAACAAGGTGCAGCGCATTCCCATGGCTGGGCGGATCACGGTCAACAGCACCGATGGCTACAAGTCAGCGTGCCTGGGTGGCTTCGGGATTATCCAGGTACCGGCCCTGGGCATGGGCGATGAGTTGGCCAGCGGTGAGTTGGTGGCGATACTGCCGGACTACCCGGCACCGTCGCTGGATGTGTCGCTGCTTTACGCGGGGCAACGGCATTTACCGTTGCGGGTGCGCGTGTTTATGGATTGGCTGGCGGATACGTTGCAGTCACAGCTTTAACGCCTTGCCGACAACTGCTGCGGTGCCAGGAACGCATCGTGAAAGTAATCCCGGAACGCCTGCATCGCCGGGGTAAATGCCCGCTCGCGGTGCCATGCCAGGCCGACACTCATGGGCGTGACCGGGTCGGTGACCGTCAGGGTTTCGATGCGCTTGCCTTCCAGTGACCAAGGGCGGTGCACCAGGTCCGACAGAATCGCCACGCCGCTGCCATTGGCGACCATGCTGCGCACCGCTTCCACCGAGCTGGTGCGCAGCCGCACCTTGGGCGCTTGCCCGGCCTGCTCCCAGTAGCGCATGGCGCTGTGTTCGGCTTCATCGACGGTCAGCAGAATGTAGGGTTCCTGGGCCACATCGGCCAGGCTCACGGCGCCGCGTTCGCACAACGGATGATGGCTGGGCAGCCACAGGCGACGTTCCGAGTTGAACAGAATCTCGGAAACGATCGCGGGGTGAGTCAGGTTGGCGGTGAGCACCACGGCCATGTCGAACTGGCCGTCGAGCAGGCCTTGCTCGATGGCCTGGCGCTCCTGCTCGAACACCTCGATGGTCACGTCCGGGTGCCAGTGCTCCATGCGCTGCAAGTGATGGGGCAGGAAGTAACCGAGCACCGTGTAACTGGCCGCCACCCGCAGCACACCGCTGGCGCGGTAGTCGGGCAATGGGCTGTTCAGCGCATCGTCCACACTGCGCGCAATCACATAGGCGCGGTTGAGAAAATGTCGCCCGGCGTCGGTCAGGTTCATGCCCTGGGCCGAGCGCACAAACAGCTGCACGCCGAGCATCGCTTCCAGCTCCTTGATCGCCGTAGTCACCGCTGACTGGGAGATATTCAGGTGGAGCGCCGCCTGGGAAATCTGGCCGATCTCGGCGGTGGCGACGAAGTAGCGGATTTGGCGCAAGGTGAGTGACATCTGCCTCTCCAATACCTAGGGTTATCTGATTTTCAGAAGATAGGGCATCTGATAATAGATCTTCCCAAGGGGTCAAGCGCCAGCCTACTTTTCAGCATGACCTTTTGCGGAGCGACCCCGATGCAGGCAGTGGATTTCAATTCGGACATGGGCGAAGGCTTCGGGCCCTGGACCATCGGTGATGGCGTCGACGCCGAGCTGATGGCCTACATCAGCTCGGCCAATATCGCCACCGGCTTCCACGCCGGCGACCCTGGCACCATGCGCCGCACCGTCGAGCGCGCCAAGCAATTGGGCGTGGCTATCGGTGCCCATCCGGGCTTTCGTGACCTGGTGGGTTTTGGCCGTCGGCATATCAATGCACCGGCCCAGGAACTGGTGGACGACATGCTCTACCAACTCGGCGCCCTGCGGGAAATCGCCCGCGCCCAAGGTGTGAAGCTGCAACATATCAAGCCCCATGGCGCGCTCTACATGCACCTGGCCCGCGACGAAGAAGCCGCCCGATTGCTGGTGCAAAACCTGCAACTCATCGAGCCAACGCTGTTGCTCTACTGCATGCCCAACTCGGTGATCTGGCGGGTGGCCAAGGAACTGGGGCAACCGGTGGTGCGCGAATTTTATGCTGATCGTGAGTACGACCTGACGGGCTCCATCGTGTTTACGCGCAATGTGCGTGCACTGGATCCTGCGACGGTGGCGGCACGTGTCCTGCGTGCGTGTCAGACCGGACTGGTACGCACCGTGGAAGGCGAAGACCTGTTTATCGAGTTCGATTCCATCTGCCTGCACAGCGACACGCCCGGTGCGCTGGAGTTGGTGGAAGCTACCCGTGAAGCGCTGGATCGAGCGGGCATTGAAGTCAAGACCCCCTAATAAGATCGCCCCATCAATTTTTGCCTGCCTTTCTACAATGATTCCAAGAGGAACAGACATGGCTGAAACGTCCCCCATCCGCTACAGCTTCGGCGGTGATGAGCACCTGTTTGCCGAGGTCAGCGACAGCATGTCGTTGGAGGCCTTTTTCAAGGGCATGGCGGTGACTCGTGCGGTGGAGCGCCTGGCGCTGGAAGGCGTGCTGGATGTGTGCCTGGCCAACGCCTCGTTCCAGATTCGCTTCGACCCCGACCGCATTGCGCCCCACGTTTTGCTGGATGCCGTACAAAGCGCCGAAGCCCAGGCCGTGGCCGAACGCACCTTGCACACGCGCATCGTCGAGATCCCGGTGTTGTACAACGACCCCTGGACCCACGAAACCCTGATGCGTTTTCGCGACCGCCATCAAGACCCCAGCGGCACCGATCTGGAGTACGCCGCGCGCATCAATGGCCTGGCGGATGTGGACGCGTTTATCGCTGCCCACAGCGGCGCGCCGTGGTTTGTGTCGATGGTCGGGTTTGTCGCGGGCCTGCCATTCATGTTCCAGATGGTCGAACGTGAACGGCAGTTGCAGGTGCCCAAATACCTGCGCCCGCGCACCGACACGCCTAAACTCACCCTCGGCCACGGCGGCTGCTTTGGCTGTATCTACTCGGTGCGCGGCGCGGGCGGTTACCAGATGTTCGGTGTGACCCCGGCGCCGATCTACGACCCGGCGCAGCAGTTGGCCTACCTCAAGGAACACATGGTGTTCTTTCGCCCCGGCGACATCGTGCAGTTCAAGCCTATAGAGCGTGATGCCTACGACCAGGCCGTCGCCGAGGTGGACGCAGGACGTTTCGACCTGCGCATCCGCCCGGTGGAATTTTCCCTCGACGCCTTTCTCGCCGACCCGGTTGGCTATCCGAAAACCCTGCAGGAGGCGCTGGCATGATCAAAGTCCTCAAACCCGGCCTCGCCACCTCCGTGCAGGACCTTGGCCGCGAAGGCTATTACCACTTGGGCATCCCGCCGTCGGGCGCACTGGACCAGTACGCGCTCAGCGCGGCCAACCATCTGGTGGGCAATCCGGTTGGTGCGGCGGGCCTGGAGTGCACGTTGATCGGGCCTGAATTGGCGTTCCAGCAGGACGCGTTGGTAGCGCTCAGCGGCGCCCTCATGTCGCCGCGCCTGGACGGTGAAGTGGTGCATCAGGACACCGCGTTCCAGGTGCGTGCCGGGCAAGTGCTGCGTTTCGAATTCCCCAAGGCCGGCGCGCGGACATACCTGGCGGTGGCCGGCGGCATTGAGGTACCGGTGGTGCTTGGCAGTCGCTCCACTTACACCCTCGGCGCGCTCGGTGGGTTTCACGGTCGGCGCTTGCAGGAGGGCGATGAGCTGCCTATCGGCAAGGCGTATGGGCAGGGAAGGGCAGGCAACAGTCTGCCCATGGCCTTGCGCCGCTCGGTGGGCGGCGATATCACCCTGCGCGTCGTGCCTGGCCTGTATTACGAGCGTCTGAGCGCAGCCGCCAAAAGCAGCTTTTTTGCCGAGCCCTGGACCGTGGGCTCCGAGGCGGACCGCATCGGCTATCGCTTCAAGGGTGGCAGCGCGTTGAGTTTTGAACCAAGGGAGCAGCCGTTTGGCGCGGGCTCGGATCCCTCGAATATCGTCGACAGTTGCTACCCCATCGGCTCGATCCAGGTGCCGGCGGGGTTGGAGCCGATTGTGCTGCATCGGGACGCCGTGTCGGGCGGTGGCTACGCGATGATCGGCACGGTGATCAGTGCGGATCTGGATTTGATCGGGCAGATGCAACCGAACCAGCGGGCTGGGTTTGTGGCGGTGACGTTGGAGGAGGCCCTGGAGGCGCGGCGTATCTACAAGAAGCGGCTGAAGGCGATGGCTGGTTTGTTCGCAGGCTGAAAATGTGGGAGGGGCTTGCCCCTCCCACATCTGGATTTTTGTCGGGTCAGAAGAGTTTGGTAAACAGCCAGTAGAGGCTGCCTGAAAGCACAATCGCCGCCGGCAACGTCAACACCCACGCCATCGCCAAATTGCGGATAGTCCGCATCTGCAATCCACTGCCATTGGCCACCATGGTCCCCGCGACACCCGATGACAGCACATGGGTTGTCGATACCGGCAAGCCATACATATCCGCCGCGCCGATGGTCAGCATGGCCACCGTTTCCGCCGCGGCACCCTGGGCATAGGTCATGTGGGTCTTGCCGATCTTCTCACCCACCGTCACCACGATGCGCTTCCAGCCCACCATAGTGCCGAGGCCAAGCGCGATGGCCACGGCGATCTTCACCCACAGCGGAATAAAACGCGTGGCGTTGTCGATCTGTTGCTTGAACAGTTGCAGCTTGTCTTGGGTGTCGGCGTCGAAGTTGCCGACCTTGCCCTTGTCCATCAGGCGAATGGTTTCGCTGGTCAGGTACATGTCATTACGCACGTTGCCGACCGCTTCGGCGGGGACTTTGGCCAGTGAGCCGTAGCCTTTGACTTCTTCACCGATATGCCCGGTGAGCGAGGCGAGGGCCGGTACCAGTTCCGGCGTGGCGTCCTTGGTGCGCACGTAGGTCGACAGGATCGGACGCGGGTCGCCCGGCAACGTCTGCGGCGCGGTTTTCAGCAGGGCGGCCTGGGTCACTTCGGCCACCGCCGCGAATTGCAACGATTGCTCTGCGGGCATGGTGCGGTTCAGCGCGTAGGCCATTGGCAATGTGCCGACCAGGATCAGCATGATCAGGCCCATGCCTTTCTGGCCATCGTTGGAACCATGGGCGAACGACACGCCGGTGCAGGTGGCGATCAGCATGCCGCGAATCCACCACGGCGGCGGGGTGTCCCCTTTGGGCGCTTTGTACAACGAGCGGTTTTTCACAAAGGCGCGCAGGGCCAGCAGCAACAAGGCCGCAAACGCGAAGCCAATCAGCGGCGACAGCAGCAATGCGTAGCCAATCTTGGTCGCCTGGGCCCAATCCACCCCGCTGGTGCCGTCACGCCCGTGCATCAAGGCATTCGCCACGCCGACGCCGATGATCGAACCGATCAGCGTATGGGAGGACGAGGCCGGCAAGCCCAGCCACCAGGTGCCGAGGTTCCACAGGATTGCAGCGATCAACAGGGCGAAGATCATGGCGAAACCCGCCGATGAACCCACTTGCAAAATCAGCTCTACCGGCAGCAACGCAATGATGCCAAACGCTACCGCGCCGCTGGAAAGCAGCACGCCGAGGAAATTGAAGAAGCCCGACCAGACCACCGCGAAATGCGGCGGCAGCGAGTGGGTGTAGATCACTGTCGCCACTGCGTTGGCGGTGTCGTGGAAACCGTTGACGAACTCGAACCCCAGGGCGATCAACAATGCCACGCCCAGCAGCAGGAACGGCGTCCAGGTGGTGACCACCGTGCCCAGTTCGTGCATGTCCTGCATCAGGCTGTAGGCGGTGAACAACAGGCCCATGGCGAGCACGGCGAAGAAAATGATCACGGTGACCAGGCCGGGCTTCTTGTCCAGCCTGGGTTTGGGTTCGGTGTGTGAGGCGGTCAGGGAAGGGGTAGCCATGCAGGAGCATCCAGGTAATGAAGGATGTCGTTCATAGTCATTGCAGAATGTTACAGAGGTGCTGCCACAGGTCAGTGTTTAGGTCATTGGATTGGCCATTGGTCTACTGACACTGCAGGTCAGAATGTGGGAGGGGCAAGTCCCCTCCCACAATCACTGGCATTTCAATTTGAAAATTTTCGGAACGCCCAGCGCCCGGCAATCAAGGTAAACGTCGCCACCAATGCCACCAGTATCCAGAACCCCTCCGGGTCCTGGGAAAGTGGCACACCGCCCACGTTCATGCCAAAAAAACCGGCGATGATGTTGATCGGCAGCGCCAGCACCGTCACCACCGTCAGGGTGAACAGCGTGCGGCTGCTTTGCTCGTTGAGGTTGGCGGCGATCTCTTCCTGCAACAGTTTGATCCGTTCGCCCAGGGCCATCAGGTCGTTGATGATCAGCGCAAACTCCTCGGTGGATTTGCGCAACTCCTTCACGTCTTCTTTTTGCAGCCATTGTGGCGGGCGGTTGAGCAGGCGCAGCAATGAGCCCGGCTCCAGCGCCAGCAGGCGCTGCAGGCGCACCAACACCCGGCGCGCGGCACCGAGTTCGGCGCGGTTGGTGGACAGGCGCGAGGAGAGCAACTGGTCTTCGATATGGTCGACGCTGATGCTGGTCTTGCGCACGATCTGCGTCAGCACTTCGCCCTGATCGCGCAGTAAATGCACCAACAATTCCAGCGGCGAGCGAAAGTGTTCGCCGGCCTTCACCGACGAACGCAGCTTGTCCACCGAGTGCAGCGGTTGCAAACGTGCGCTGATCAACAGACGGCTGCGGGCGCACACCCACAGCGTGGAAATATCCGACGAGACCATGCTGCTGAAGTTGAACACCACATCGTTGACCACCGCCAGCAAGGCCGAGTCGACGTGTTCGATGCGCGTGGAGCGCGAGCCCTCGTGCAAGGCCTCGAAAAACTCTTCCGGCAGTTCCAAGTGCGCCTGCATCCAGCGTTCACAGGCGGCGTGGGCCAGGTTCAGGTGCAGCCACAAGAACTCGTCCGGGTCTTGCGGTTGCTTCAATGCCGCCAGGGCGGCGGCGGAATCAATCTGCTCGCCCTTGACGCCTGGGCGAAAACGAAAACCGTAAAGCAAGCCAAACAGATCGGAGTCCTGATGGCTGTGGTCGAGGCTGTGGTTCATGGAGGCTCGCAGAGAAAAGGCCTGTAGGACATTTCACAGGTCGCGTGGCGAATCATTACAGGGTTGTTTGACATTTTTATGACAGCTTTCTGTTTATTTCGCTTTGGTGACATTTTATTGACCGGCTATCGAAAACCCTTCAAGAAGCCTCTATTCCGGCCGATTCAGCGCATTAACAACCGTCAGGGATGAGCGGTGCCTTTGTCGACACGGCGGTCAAGGCGTGCATGCGCTACTTACTTGTATCGAGGCTTTCCCGATGAATGTTTTGCGAACCTCCTTGAGAGCACAAATCCTGTCGCTGCTCGGCGGCAGCTTGCTGGCGATATTGTTGATCGCCCTGGCCTGTTTCAACTTCCTCTCCAACGGGGTGCAGAGTTACCGCAGTTTGATTGACGGGCCGTTGCTCACTTCGCAACTGATCGACGAAGCCAACCTGCAGTTCAAGGTGCAGGTGCAGGAATGGAAAAACGTGCTGCTGCGCGGCAAACAGCCTCAGGATATGGAGAAGTACTGGGGCCAGTTCCAGGACCGCCAGCGTGATGTGCAAGGTATCCTCGCACGCTTGGTGGCCCAGACCAGCAGTGACGCGCCGTTGAGCCGACGCATCGAAACCCTGCGCCAGGAGCATCAGCAACTGGGCGTGGCCTATCAGAAAGGCCGCGATGCCTATGTGGCGGCGGGCGGGGATGCAACGGTCGGCGACACGGCAGTCAAAGGCGTGGACCGCGCCGCCAGTGAGCAAATGAGTGCCCTGGTCAGCGACCTGCGGGCCCAAGGCAGCCAGCAATCTCAGACCATCACTGCCTATGCCGAGCGCACCGTAATGGTGGGCCTGGCGATCATGTTGCTGTCCGGCGCGTTGATCGGCCTGTTCAGCCTGTGGTTGATCAACCGCAACCTGATCCTGCCGATCCGTGGCTTGATCGACTACGTGACCCAACTCAGCCACGGCCGCTTTGCTGAGCGCGTGGCCAGCCGCCGCCAGGACGAACTGGGCCATCTGGCCGGCGCCGCGAATACGTTGCGCGACTTCCTCGCCGAAACCTTCAGCCGCGTGCAGCGCAGCGCCACCGACCTGGTCAGCGCCAGCGGCGAGTTGAATGCAATCGCCGGACAGATGGCAACCGGCACCCAGGAACAATTCAACCGCACCGATCAAGTGGCCACGGCCATGACCGAAATGTCGGCCACCGCCCAGGAAGTGGCGCACCACGCCGCCAGCGCCTCACGTGCCGCCGACGAGGCGGATCATTCGGCCCGCGAAGGCGGCGAAGTGATGCAAGTGACCATTGCCACCATCGGCCAGATGCGCAATGAAATCCTCAATACCGGCACCATCATCCGCCGCCTGGAAACCGATAGCGTACGCATCGGCAAGGTGCTGGAAGTGATTCGCGGCATCGCCGAACAGACCAACTTGCTGGCGTTGAACGCGGCGATCGAGGCGGCACGCGCCGGCGAGGCGGGCCGGGGTTTTGCGGTGGTGGCCGATGAGGTACGCAGCCTGGCGCAACGCACGGCGGCGTCGATCATCGAGATCAACCAGATCATCCAGGCGGTGCAAACCGGCGCGGTGGATGCGGCCGAGGCGATTGTCAGCGGCCAGTCGTGCAGCGACGAGAGCGTGGAGAAAGTCACCCAGGCCGGTGCGATGCTTGCGCACATCACCCAGGCGGTGGAAGCGATTCGCGATATGAACCGTCAGATCGCGACGGCGGCAGAGGAGCAGACCTCGGTGGCCGAGGATATCTCGCGCAATATCACGCAGATCACCACGGTAGCCACGGCTAACCTCGACAACGTGCGACGTACTGAGGCGGCGAGTCAGAACTTGCGTGGCTTGTCCGCAGAGTTGAATGAAGTGACGGAGCGCTTGGGTGGCTGATCAGGCGGTCGGCAGGCTGAAGATAAAAACGGTGCCTTGCAGGGCGTGGGTGGTCACGCTCAGGTGACCGCCATGGGCATCGGCAATCTGCTTGACGATATACAACCCCAGGCCGAGCCCGGCTTGGGGCGCGTTTGAGGTGGGGCGTGAGTAAGGTTGAAACAGCCGGGGCAGGGCCTGATCGTTGATCTGTCCAGCGTTCTTCACCGTCAGCTCGAACCGATCGTGCTCGACCTTTGCGCTGACTTCCACAGGGCCATCAGGGCTGCCGTGATGGAGCGCATTGGCAACCAGGTTAGAGAGCAATTGCGCCAACCGATCCCGGTCGCCTTTGACGCCCTGAAGATCGCCGATATCGGCCCGAACCTCGCGTTGCGGGTGCGCGCTTTGCACTTCTGAAACCACATGAAGCAACGCCGCCTGCAGATCCTGGCAGTCGGTGATGCTCAGCGGGATGCCGTTGCCCATTCGGCCCCGCGCAAAATCCAGCACGTCCTCGACCAATTGTGCAGCGCGGCGCCCGCTGGCGAGTATGTGACGTATGAGCGTGTCCGTGGCGGGGTGCGGGTGTTTGCGCAGCAGCCGCTCGGCGCCGAAATTGATCGCGAACAGCGGGTTGCGCAGGTCGTGCCCGAGCACGGCGATGAACTGCTCGCGCAGTTCGGCGGTGCCGCGTTCTTCCTGCAAGTCGGCTTCCGTTTGCTGCTGGTTTTCCTCGGCTTCGATCTGCAACGACAACACACGGGCGAAGGATTCCATGGTCGATTGGATCGTGCTGCTGCGCAATGGCGCCGGCTTGGGATCGAGTGCACAAATGGTGCCGAAAAAACGCCCGTCGGTGCGGAACACCGGCACCGAGATATAGCTTTCAAATTGGTAGAGACGCGGGGTGTGGTGGTCGTGGTAGATCGGGTCTTCGCTGGCCTTGTCGATCACCACGGAAATGTGGGAACCGCGAATCTCGTGGCAGATGGTCGTGGTGAGGTCCAGTTCGCCGCCGACGCCGAGGCCGAAGTCCAGCTGGTCGAGCACGGCGCAGGCGGTCCAGGTGTCATCGGTCACCCGCGCAACAGCGGCAAAGCGCAGGCCAGTCATGTCGCTGATCACTTGGAGCATTGCGGGGACAGCACTGATTCGGCCGATGGTGGCAATGTCGGCGGCTTTTTGCTCCATGACGTGATCTCGGTGTGCTGTGCAATGGCGTAATGCCCTGGCTGATGCTGGGAAGTCTAACGACCTGGAATTGAGTAGGGGAAATTTGATTCATCGCGGCCACGCTTTTCTCGGACATTGCCGACGAGCGCCCACAAAAAAACCGCGCCACCCGAAGGTGGCGCGGTTTTGGGGATTCAACTCAGGTGTCTTGTTTGTTTTCCAGTACAGCGCCGGTCTTGGCGTCGAGCTTGACTTCAAACCGCTTGCCGGCGGTATCAGTCAGGTCCACTTCGTAGACATATTCGTTGGCTACACCGTGTTTGTCGTCCAGCTCAGTGTCGGTAATCATTGCGCCAGGGTGAGTGGCTACGGCAGCGGCGTTGAGCTTGTCGAAAGACATCACTGCGCCGGATTTGACCAGGCCTTCAATCTGATCCGGACGAACATCTGCCTGGGCCAGGCCGGCAGTCAGGGTCAGGGCAGTGGCGGCGAACAAAGTGGTCAAGGTTTTCATGGTGTGTCCTTCTTGGGTGAGCTGTTTAAGTGGGTTCAGATTAATCGTCGCAACTTAATTCACCCTTAATTAGTTCAAGCAGTTGCGCAGTTCGTTCAATTCGAGCAACACGGAAAATTTCATGCTGAGGGCTCACATGATGGGAGACTCGGATGAAGCAGTTAGTGAGCGGGATCTATGCGCCTGTGTTCTGGACAGGGTTTATCGGCTGGGCACTCGCGCAGCCAGACTGGCTGGTGCTGGTGTTTGCGACGGCGGTGGTAGTGTCATTTGCCATGGAGCAGTGGTTGCCCTACGAGCCGCAGTGGAATCGCAGCCTGGGTGATCGCTGGCGTGACAGCGTGCATGCCTGTGTCAATGAAGGCCTGAACGTCCTCGGCTTGCTGGTCCTGCCGGGGCTTACGGCGTTGCTGGCGTTCGACGGGATTTGGCCGCGTGGCTGGCCATTGTGGGAGCAATTGCTGCTGGCCATCGTCCTCGCCGATGCAGGCATCACCTTGATGCATTACGCCAGCCACCGCATTGCGCCGCTGTGGCGCTTGCATGCCGTGCACCACAGCGTGCAGCGGCTCTATGGGTTCAACGGGTTGA
The DNA here is from genome assembly GCF_009764655.1 of Pseudomonas sp. PB105. Classification (NCBI taxonomy): domain Bacteria; kingdom Pseudomonadati; phylum Pseudomonadota; class Gammaproteobacteria; order Pseudomonadales; family Pseudomonadaceae; genus Pseudomonas; species Pseudomonas sp. PB105. The sequence continues at coordinate 23,607 of NZ_RWIO01000031.1, read as the reverse complement.
TGAAGCATCCGTTGCACCAGATGCTGGAAGCCACGGCAGGCCTGCTGCCGTTGATCCTGCTGGGGATCCCGCTGGAGGTGGCGCAGTTGCTGGCCCTGGCCATCGGCATTCAATTGCTGTTGCAGCACTCCAATGTCGATATGCGCCTGGGACCGTTGCGCTGGGTGTTCGCCTGGGCGCCGGTGCATCGGTTTCATCATATGAAATACGGCCGTGCCGGCGACGTGAATTTCGGGCTGTTTTTCAACCTGTGGGATTGGCTGCTGGGCACCGCGTTTTATCGCGAGGGTTATCGCATGGGGCCTGGGGATTTGGGCATCGGCAGCCGGCCGGATTTTCCCGTGGCGTATGGGGCGCAACTGCGTGATCCATTTGTGCCGGTACGCGTGGGCAAGGAACCGCCGCTGCCCGACGATCTACGCTAGCAGTTGCACCTCCAGCTGACGTAACGACGCAGCGGCCGTCACGCCGAACAACTGCTTCATGGTCCGCGAAAAGTGCGCCGAATCGGCAAAGCCCGCAGCGTGGGCGGCCTCGGTCAGTGTGCTGCCGGCGAGGGCCCATTGCAGCGCGACACGTAATCGCCGCCACAGCACCAGGCGGCGTACGGGCAGCCCGAGTTGATCGGTGAACAGCCGCTCCAGCTGGCTCAATGACAGGTGCGCCACCTCGGCGAGTGCCTGGGCCGACACTTTGCCGGTGAGGCGCTGATCAAGCGCACTGAGGGCGCGTTCCAGGCGAGGGTCGACAAGCTGGCGCCTGGGGAGCTGCTGCACGGCTGTCAGGGACAAATCGCCAGCGCTCGACAGGTGCTGCAAGGCGGCGATCTCAAAGACTGCAGGTTCGGCATACAACACGCTCACTTCACCGTGTGTATCGAGAATGGCGTGGGTTTGTCGCGAAGTAATCAGCAGGCGATGGGCCGTGATGACTTGCCCCTCCAGGCTGACCGTGATGGGCTCGCCCAGGCACTGCATCAACTGATGGGCGTAGTGCGCATGGGGCGCGGTGCGCCCCAGCTCGCCGATGATCAGGCCGTAGTCAGGCCCCAACCACAGGCGGCCTGACCATTCGGGCTTCACTCAGTACTTATGGTCGTTGAGCAAATCCTGCACGCTGGACGAAGGCCAGCGTTTGTAGAACTTCAGCAGTTCGGCGGCGCGGTTAGTGAAGATGCCGTCGACGCCGGCTTTCATCACTTTCTCGAAATCCACCGGCTCATCCACGGTGTACACATGCACCAGCAGGCCTTTGTCGTGGGTCAGCTTGTTCATTTCGGGCTTCACCAGGTCCGAATAGCTCTGGTCGCCGTGGTCGGTCAGCTCGGCCGAAGGGCCAGTGCCGATGGCGCCGAGGCTCTTGGCTTCGTCGACCCACTTTTCGAACTCGGCGGCGTCTTTCGGCTCTTGCTTGGCGTAGTAGGCGGCCTTGGTCGGCTCGCCGGATTCGGCGAAGGTCTGCTTGGATTTCGGCTCGATGCTGCCTTCACCCACCCACAACAGCAGGATCTTCGGGGTGTTCGGCATTTCTTTCTGCAGCTCTTTGAGGCTGGCGGTCTCGAAGGTTTGCAGCACGACGCGGCCCTTGCCCTGGCCGACGCCGGTGTTGCTCTTGCCCAGTTTGGAGCCGGCGGAACTCAACCAGCCTTTATCCAGCAACTTGTTTTTCAGGTCGGCTTCGATGCCCGGGAACTGCTTGGGCTCCTTGGTCTCGATGTACAGGCCGGGTTTGTGCTGCGGGTTGCCTTCGGCGATCTTGATGATGTCGTCCAGGCTCAGGATCTTCAGGCCGACGAAACCTGGGCGTGCACGGTCCGGGTAAGCAGCGTTGAACCAACTGCCGGCGTCGAGGCTTTGCAGTTCTTTCCAAGTGAATTCGTTGGCCGGCGCGTCTTTGCGCTCAGGGAACCTGGTGGCCACGTCGGTGGTGCGCTGCAGGTTGTTGTCGTGCAGGGCGAACAGCACGCCGTCCTTGCTGCGCTGCAGGTCCAGTTCCAGGTAGTCGGCACCCAGGTCGCGTGCGACCTTGTAGGCAGCGGCGGTGGACTCCGGCGCGTCGTAGGAGGCGCCTCGGTGTGCGATCACGGCAGGGTAGGGAATGCCTTCGTTAGTTGCCAATTCAGCCGGGCTGATCGGGTCGGCAGCCTGCGCCTGGCCAAGGCCGAGCATCAGGGCCAGCAGCAAGGCGCTCTTGGTAAACGTGACAGGCATATGCGAAGTCCTTTCGTGGAGGTGGCTTTGAGAAGGCCTCCTTTTTAACAATTGATTGCGAAAGGCGCTATCACCAAACCGACATTAACGTGCGTACCCGTCAATTTTCTCGGTTGTTTTGCCAGGCATTGCAGTACTCTTGAACGCAGCCGCCCCGCTAGAGGGCAGTACTTTCCGCCACGCGTGTAAACCATCTTTCCAGTCCCTGTGGGACTTTTCAGTGAGGTTTACCATGCGCATCACTTCCGAGCTTATCTGCCAGGCCGCCGACCAACTCCACGGGTTTGTGGGCCTCAACCGCAAGACCGGCCAGTACATCGTACGTTTCAGCGAAGACTCTTTCGGCATGGACGTGGCCGATGACGGCATCATTCCTACCGCCGAATTTGTCTGGCTACCTGCCCCCGAGCAGACCATGACCCTGTCCCGTGAACGCATCCAGTTGCTGTTGGACCAGAACATCGACGACCGCATCAATATCACTGAGCCGCTGCGGGTATATATGCGCCGGGTGGAGATTCCACAGATCAGTGCGTTGCGCAGTCTGGTGAGCTAGTTCGCTTCAAAACCGTAGGCCCGCTCCACCTTGCACACCCGTGTCTGAAACGCCGAGTACCAGGTGGCGCGGCCCTGCTCGCGCACGTCGCGGTGCTCGGCCTGCTGCTTCCACGCCAGGATCGCCGCTTCGCTGCTCCAGTACGACACCGTAATCCCCAGGCCATCTTCCCGCGCCGACTCCACGCCGAGAAAACCAGGTTGTTGCCGCGCCAGTTCCAGCATGCGTGTGGCGGCCTCGCCGTAGCCGTGATCGCCGTCGGTGCGCAGTGAGCTGAAAATGACCGCGTAGTAAGGCACCGCGGGAGTCTTGGCGATCATGCCGATTGCTCCTGGCAGGCCTTGAGCAGCGCGAGTGCCAAGGGTGGTGTGATGCCCTCGAGCGCTGCGCGTTCTGGCTGGAACAGGGTGGCGACGAAGAACGGATGGTCGAGCAATTCCACCGCACGCAGGTCGCCTGCGCTGTCGTGGCCGCTGGCGATCAGATCGCCCTCCAGCAACGCGCTGGCAAATTCGGGGTTCATCCCATAGCGGCAGCGATATCCTTCTTCAAGATCAAGGGTGCCGTAGGCGTCGGCGATGCGCGTGTAAGGCGTTAAACGTACGGTGTCGGTGGCTTCCACCAATGCGCAGGTCAAGGGTGTGATCACGGCGCGTTTTGCGTTGGGGACCATTTCGCCGTGTTCCGCGTCGACCCAGCCCAGCACGTTGCGGGCATATTCCAGCAGCGCATGTTGAAAACCACCGCAGGTGCCAAGGAAAGGGCGGCGCTGCTCGCGGGCAAAGCGGATGGCCCGCAGTGCGCCGTCGGTATCCCGGTAAGGGGTGGCCGGTACGCACCAGAAACCGTCGAAGTCGTGCAGGGGTTCGGGCAGGGTGTCGGTGTCGAGCCATTGCATATGAACCGTGAGGCCGAGAATGTCTGCCGCCCGTTGCAGGGCCACGGGGATCGCCTGGTGCGCGGTGACGTCCGGGTTGTAATCGCCAATCAAGGCGAGGCGTAGGGCGTTGGCTTTCATCGTGTGCGTTCCATGGCTTGTTGGGGGCTGAGGCGCACTATAGATTGGCGTCCACGCAATCAATATTGGCGTTTGCCCACATGCTTAATGCACCGACGCACTATTCAATGGATTACCCCGATCTCTCGCTGATCCTCGCCCTGGTGCGCGGCGGCTCTCTGGCGCGGGCGGCGGCGCTGCTGCGGGTGGATGTGTCTACCGTGTTCCGTGCGATACGGCGCCTGGAGGCGGCACTGGGCCAGACATTGTTTGAAAAGAGCCGCGCCGGTTACCTGCCCACCAGCCTGGCCAGCAACCTGGCACAGCAGGCAGAGCGCGCAGAGCTGGCTCTGGAAGCGGCGCGTATCGGAGTGGAGCAGGGCGGCGAAGTGATCAGCGGCACGGTGCGCCTGACCTGTACCGACTCAGTGCTGCAAGGCTTGCTGCTGCCGGCGTTGGCGCAGTTCATGCCGGACTACCCGGCGCTGATCCTGGAACTGAGCACCTCCAATGATTTTGCCAACCTCAGCCGCCGCGACGCGGATATCGCCCTACGCCTGACCAAGACACCGCCGGAGCATCTAGTAGGACGTTGCCTTGGCACCGTGTCGTACCAAGTCTGTGCGAGCTCCGACTATGCCCGCCGCCATACAGGCCGTGAGCTGGCGGACCTGGCCTGGATCGCACCAGACGACTTCCTGCCCGACCACCCCACCGTCGCCTGGCGCCGCGAACACTTGCCGGGCGTGCGGCCCGGTTATCGCTGCAACAGCATGTTGTCGGTGACCGAACTGGTGCGGGCGGGACTGGGTGTGGCGGCGTTGCCGGACTTTCTACTGGATGACGGACTGCAACCGCTGGGCCCTGCACTGGCAGGGCATGACACCGCGCTGTGGTTGCTCACGCGTCCCGATTGCCGCGCATTGCGCTCGGTGGTGACGTTATTCGATGAGTTGGGCCGGCATGTGCGAATGCCGAGTCGTTAGGTTTTCCGTACGAGCTGCTCATGCATTTCGCACGTCCGGCTTTCGAGCGAATGACCCAAGCCCTGCTTAGCGGCCGCCACGGTCATTGGCAAACGCACTCACCGCCTGTAACGCCTCGTTAGTGCCTTGGCGAATTTGCAGGATCACGGTGCCGGCGCGGTTGGCCAAGTCCACGCCCTGGGCTGCGCGGTCGCGGGTGCCGTCCATGCTATCGATGGCCTGGCGGGTTTCGTCCTGGATCATCGCGATCATGCTGGAAATTTCTGCTGTCGAACCACTGGTGCGCGCCGCCAGTTGCCGAACTTCATCGGCCACCACGGCAAACCCACGCCCTTGCTCACCTGCGCGCGCGGCCTCGATGGCTGCGTTGAGCGCCAGCAGGTTGGTCTGGTCGGCAATGCCACGAATGGTGTTGACGATGGTGGTGATCTGCTGCGAACGCTCACCCAGCTTGGCGATCAGTTGCGATGATCCGTCAATGTCGGCGGCTATTTTGCGCATGCCGCTGGCACTTTGCTGAATCACCTCGGCGCCTTTTTCCGCGATGTCCTGGGTGTTCAAGGAAATGTGATACGCCTGGGAAGCGCTCGCTGCATCGGCGGCATGTTGCTGCACCTTGGCGGTCACGTCCGAGGCGAATTTGACTACTTTGCACAAACGTCCGCTGGCGTCATACACCGGGTTGTAGTTGGCTTCCAGCCATACTGTCCGGCCGTTTTTATCGACGCGCTCGAATTCGCCGCTGAACAATTCGCCTTGGTTGAGGCGCTGCCAGAACTCGCTGTAGGCCGGGCTGCTGGCCAGCTCCTGTGTACAGAACAGACGATGATGCTTGCCCTGGATTTGCGCGAGGCTATAGCCCATGCGCTGCAGGAAGTTGGCGTTGGCGGTGATGATGGTGCCGTCGAGGTTGAACTCGATCACCGCCATGGCCCGACCGATCGCCGCCAATTTGGCGTTGGCCTCGCTCTCGGCTTGCAGACGCGGGGTCACATCCATGGCGAACTTCACCACCTTGATCACCTGGCCTGCTTCATCCCGTACCGGGTTGTAGCTGGCTTCCAGCCACACCGATTCACCATTGCTCGCCTGGCGTTCGAATGTACCGGATTGAAATTGGCCGCTGCGCAGGTTCGTCCACAACTGGTGGTATTCGGCGCTGCGGGCGAACGCTGGTGTGCAGAACATTCGATGGGACTGCCCCACCACCTGTTCGGCGCGATAACCGGTGGCTTTGAGGAAGTTGTCATTGGCCCGCAGCACATTGCCTTGCGGGTCGAATTCGATCACCGCCATGGACCGTTCGATGGCATCGAGCATGCTGGCCTGATGGGCCACAGTGTGTTGCAGGGTGTTGATGGTTTTTTTATGGGCGTTGAATAGCATGGTTGGGGCTCGGGCAGGCAGCATCGGGGGTTTTCCATGTCTGGGCGCTTGCCCCGTTCGGCGCCTGGCCTACGGTTGACGTGCTCATTGTCGGCTTCCTGATGCCGACAGAGGGAGTTGGAACAAGGTGTTCAGAGTGATCAGCCTGACAAGAAGTTCGCCCCAAGGGCAGGACCTTTTTTGGGTAGGCGACAAATGGTGGCTCTATGCTATCCCTGCGGGGGGTATCAGGCCGAATAAGCCACTCTTTCGTCGCTCATATTCACCCGGTTACGCCCGGTATCTTTCGCTGCATAAAGCGCCCGGTCCGCCGCGTTCAGCCACATGGCCGCGTCCTTGAAAGAGGGCTGGAAGTCCGCCAGGCCGATGCTCAGGCTCACGCGCAGCTCGGGGATGTTCGGGGCGCGATAGTTGCTGAACGTTTCGCGCATGCGTTCCATGACCCGTGCGGCTTCGTGCTGGGTCATTTGCGGAAGAATCACACAGAACTCATCGCCCCCGTAACGCCCAGCCAAGTCGTTTTCCCGCAGGTTGCGCCTTAATTCCAGGCTCAATTGGCGCAATACGGCGTCGCCGACAATATGCCCATGGGTGTCGTTGATCTGTTTGAAATGATCGATATCGATCAGCGCGATCGTGGCGTGGGTGTGTTGTTGCTGGCACTTATGGAACTTGAGGTGCAGCAAGTCTTTCCAGGAGCCGTGATTGAGCAACCCCGTGAGGCTGTCGATACGGCTCAAGGCACTGAGGGCGCGCTTGTGGTCGGATAGTTTGATCGCCAATTGATAGCAGATCATGCCGATGGACATGGGGTAGAACGTCAGCATCGGCAGGCACGCGTAGACCTGAGCCAGGCTGACGCCGGGGTTGAAGTGCAGGCCAAACAGCAATACCGCGACCCCGGCACCCAGCAGTTGGGCCAGTGCGCCACGTATCAGCAGGCGTTTGCCGCCGGCGGCGACGTTGTTCATGGACACCATCGACAGCAACGTCACGGTGGTCAGGGGCGCGAACTGCAACGTCGCAGCCCAGAAACCACTGAATAAAGCGTCATACACTAAGTTGCGTCGTTCGGCGTCGTAGGGGACTTTGGCACGGGTTGCCAGTTGATACGCCAGGTGCGGCCAGACGAAACCATTGACCAGCAGCGCTGCCCAGATCCACCCAGGCGCAGTCATTGGATATAAGACGGTGATCACACTGATGCTGCACAGGGCAGAGCCGATGATCCTGGGCCTGTAGATGCGCTTGGCAAACGAGAGACCCTTGCCTTGTCTGTTTTCCATAAAATCCTGGGTGAGCTGCTTTTTATACCTATACGGCGGCGCCCGTTCACTGGATGAACCGTTGATCGGAAAAGGCTTATGAATATTGTCAGTTATTCCCGTGGGAATAATCAGTGGCCTTCCAGGCCATTTACGCAAAACAGAGGGCGAAAGCGTCAAAAACGACCATAAGTGTCGCTTAGGCAACAGGTATTACGGTGCAGGCATGGGCCTGACTTCGTAGCCAGCCAGGAACAGGTCAATGGCGGACTCGATCACACGGGCCTGGTTCTCGACATCCAGTGTCGGCTGGCCGAGGGTGATCTGCGGCCAGAAGGCGAAGGCTTTGAGCAGGCTCTGGATCTGGTGCGCGGCAAACGCCGGGTCGGTACAGGAGAGGCGGCCGTCTTCCTGGGCGGCGCGTACCCACTGGGTGAAGCCTTCTTCGCGCTGGCTCAGGCGGGTGACCATGTCTTGCGCACGTTCCGGCGAATGGATGGTGGCGGCGATGGCGACTCGGGCGAGGTCAAGGAAGTTGGCGTCCGCCATCATCTTCATCTTTGCCTCCAGCAATCCGCGTAATTGCTCACGCAGCGGGCGGTCACTGGCGTAGCAGACATCGAGTTGGGCGACGCTGCTCGCCCAGAGCTGGTGGAGAATTTCGGCGAACAACTCTTCCTTGCTGGGAAAATGGTTGTACACCGTGCGCTTGGAAACCCCGGCGGTGGCGGCGATCTTGTCCATGCTGGTCACCTCGAAACCGTTATCGCGAAACTCAGCGATGGCCGCCGCCACGATGGCTTGGCGTTTGCGGTCGGTGAGGCGTTGAGGGGCAGTCATGGATGGCGCTCGGCTCTTGAAGGAAAATTACACTCGGTAGTTTACTTGCTCCCGGTTTTGTTGCAATCTTGAAACTACACTGTGCAGTGTAATTTATGCGCGGACCTAGGAGTCAACCTGCAATGGCCACCCACTCACCCCGTGTCGACCGCGCGCCTGCAGCGCTCAAGCCTGCCGAGCAGGGCAAGACGCATTTCAGCAACGAGGCCCCTGTACAACACGGCGGGCTTGGCAAAACGTTGCGTATCTTTTGGAACATGTTGTTTAACAAACCACGCACCACGCGGCCGGTGGGGGCGATCCCGGTACAACCGCTGACCCGCGAGCAACTGCTGGCGGCACCCGATCACAGCGTGTTTCGCCTGGGGCATTCCACCGTACTGCTGAAAATGCGCGGCAAGTTCTGGGTGACCGATCCGGTATTCGCCGAGCGTGCCTCGCCGTTCAGTTGGGCCGGCCCCAAGCGCTTCCATCAGCCGCCGATCAGTCTTGAAGCGCTGCCTGATCTGGAAGCGGTGATTCTTTCCCACAACCATTACGACCATCTTGACCGCAGAGCTGTCGTCCAATTGGCCGCCAAGACCCGTTACTTTCTCGCGCCGCTCGGCGTGGGTGACATTCTGGTCAAGTGGGGCGTCGACGCCAGCAAGGTTCGTCAGTTGGACTGGTGGCAAGGGGTCGAGGTTGAGGGCATCCGTTTTGTGGCAACGCCGGCGCAGCATTTTTCTGGGCGTGGCTTGTTTGATGCCAACCAGACCCTGTGGTGTTCATGGGTGATGATTGATGGCGCACGGCGGATCTTTTTCAGCGGCGACACCGGTTATTTCGATGGCTTCAAGCGCATCGGCGAGCAGTACGGCCCGTTCGACCTGACGTTGATGGAAACCGGTGCTTACAACGTTGACTGGCCCCACGTGCACATGCAACCGGAACAAACCCTGCAAGCGCATATCGACCTCAAGGGGCGCTGGCTGCTGCCGATCCACAACGGTACGTTTGACCTGGCGTTTCATGCCTGGCATGAACCGTTTGACCGCATCATGGCGCTGGCGTGGGAGCGCAATGTGTCGATTACTACGCCTGCCATGGGCCAGGCGTTCAGCTTGAATCAGCCTGAGCGTGGGTCTGCCTGGTGGCTGGAAGTAGAGACGCGAAAAGGTTCACAAGAGCACCTTTTGAGCTGACGGAGGAGGCGTGGGAAAAAGGAGTTTTCAGGTTGTTTCAGGGCTGCGACACACGCCAGCGAAGGATGCGATGATCCCCGGAAATTGACGGTTCTGGGGGCGTTCTGATGGAAAGCAAATGTAGTAAAAATCCGCGAATGGCGGCGACTTGCCCGCTGGGGCAGCCGGTGGCTGCGCTTATGGATATGGCAGGTCGGGCGCCGGCCTGTTCCCCTCCGCCCGCCGATCAAACCCCTCCCCGCAGCATCGCTTTTGGTGGCGATCAACACCTTCAAGTCCATCCCAAGGATGGTGTTTTGATACCCGGCTATAACGTACCGGCACTCCCTATAAAACCCGTGCGCGACCCCGCGTTGACGCTGATTGCCTTGAGTGGCATCGAACCTGAGGGGCCGGTAATGGTAGAGGTGCCTCTGGTGCAGAACAACAGCACCTTTACCCCCGACAGCGCGCTGGCTGGTCGACGCGTTGGTTTTGCCGACCGGTATGGGCGCGGCGGTGAACATGAACCCATCAAGCACCGGGCACCGTTCACGCGAGCGTTGGCACTGTTACGACAGGCCGGGGTGCTCCTGCTGCCGGTGCCAGCACAGCGGGTCGATGACTCGCTACAATTCGACCTGCACACGCGCAATGAAATCGATGACCTTATGAATGAGTACCGGCTGGATGCGCTGGTGTCTGACAGTCAGAGTGCCGCGTTCCATGGGGCCTGCTGGAGCGGATACCCGAGGCTGGGTGAGCCATTGGGGGAGGGGACTACGTTGTGGTTCTACGGGGCGCGATGGTCGAAGGATTCACTGGCTACCCTGGTGCAGGGCTATCGCAGTGTGCGTGGCCTGGCGGATGCACAGTAGGGGCTACCTGCGGTGATGAACAATCCTACGTGATGAGTTACCTGCGTCATGCAGGCTGGGCTGAGGGAAGTTTTTAGACTGGCGCAAGGGTCAACGGTGATCCTGCGTTATTTCAGATTCTTCCCTAGAGGTCGTTCATGTTTGGTATTGGTTATGGTGTGAGCAGGTTCGTAAACCACGCAGCCTCCTGGATGGTGCTTCAGTCGACAGATGTGGCGCCAAAACCGGTGCCGCCAGGAACGGAATACGCCAGTGTTCGCGAGCTCAGTGAACAAATGGCCCGGCCAGGTGGGCTGACCTCGCAAGACCTGGTCAGTTTTCTGCAAACGCGTATTCGAGAACGCGATCCTGCATTAAACGCGATCATCGAACTCAACCCCCAAGCGCTGGAGATTGCTCGCGAACGGGACCTTGAACGCGCCAACGGCAAGGTGCGGGGACCACTGCACGGCATTCCGGTGCTCCTCAAGGACAATATCGAGACAGGCGACACCCAGCAAACCAGTGCAGGCGCCTATGGATTGGTGGGCGCCGCTGCGACTAAGGATGCGTTCATCGTGGAGCGCCTGCGTGAGCAAGGCGCAGTTATCCTGGGTAAAACCAACCTGACTGAACTGGCCGGCTTTCGCGGCTGCCCCGATGGTTTCAGCCAGCGGGGCGGGCAAACGTTCAATCCTCATCAGGCGGATGCAGAGGTCGGTGGGTCAAGCTCAGGCTCGGCTGTCGCGGTCGCCGCGGGCTTGGCACCCTTGGCCGTTGGGACTGAAACCAATGGTTCGATCATCGTACCGGCGGCGTTTAACGGCGTGGTCGGTTTGAAACCCAGCGTCGGCTTGTTGAGCCGCAGCGGCATCATTCCGGCCAGCCATCGACAGGACACGCCGGGCCCCATGACGCGCTCGGTATTTGATGCTGCGCTGATGCTCAACGTCATGTCAGGCAACGACCCTCAGGATGCGCAGAACGCGAATGCCCCAACAGCAATTGACTACACGGCGCTGCTAAAGCCTGGCGCCTTGAAGGATAAGCGCATCGGTTTTCCCTCGACCTTTTCCGCGAATGGTGAAAGCTCGGCGGTGGACGATAGCCCACAGTTCAAGAAAACCCTCGAAGCACTTCGCGCACAAGGTGCCGTACTGGTACCGGTGAACTTGCGGATAGCGGACTCCACAGGTTATGACGAGTTGTTGCTTGCCGATGTAAAGGATGAACTGAATGAATACCTGGAAAAGCGCAATGGGTTGCCGGTCAAGTCAGTGTCCGAGTTGATCCAGTTCAATGAGCAGCGTGATGGCACCGAGACTGACCACCAGCCTGTACTCAGGGATATCGATGCGTCCACCTTGACGGCCGAGGAACGCAAGCCTCTATGGGATGCCCTTATCCAGGGTTTTCGAAGCACCGTGGATGAGTTGATTGACGGGCAAAAGCTCGACGCCATGGTGTCGGACTTCGAAACGAACAGCTACTTTGCGGTTGCCGTCGCCGGCTATCCAGGGATTTCGGTCCCTTCCGGCAAGGATGAGCGGGGCGCGCCAACCAGTGCGTACTTCTTTGGGGCCCGCTGGACCGAACCCACGCTGCTGGCCGTGGCCCATGGTTACGAAGAGGCCGCGAAAGAACATCCCAAGGTCGGACGCTAAGTCTCGGTATTGGCTTGCCCGACCCTATGCACCATTGGGTTGGGCAGTGGCCGAGTCGATTGATACGCTAGTTGAACTCATCAACCGAGACATGATGCCCCGTGCCATGGGTTCAGCTGGAGCGGTGTCAAAGCGGCGCGCACTCATTCCCCACCCCGGCGCAAACCCCGGGAAAAACACCAGCCCTTCCGCTTCCAACCGAAACGCCAGGATCAAACGGGTTTCATCATCCACCTCGCCCTGGCTTTCAAGCTGTTGAACCAACTCCACAGCCACGCCCGCGTGGCGGGCCAGGTCTTGCCTGCTCCAGCCCAGCATCGCGCGGGCCTGTGCACTGTGCTTGGCGGTGAATTGGTGCAGGACGATCTGCTGTTCTACGAAAGAGCTCATTGCCAGGGAGGACATGGGGTTTCTCCAGGGTTCGACGGGGGAGGACAAACTATACTGTGTTTTTGTACAGTTGTTTTGACCGCTCATCAACTGGATTTTTTTGCTGTCCTATGTGCGGGCTTTTACCCAGCGCTGGACTGAGGGGGTTTTGAACATCGCATTGAAGCGGCGCTCACACTGAAGTACTGATGCCTTCAGAGTCCCGGCGCCTCTCGAATAATCAGGTGATCCAGGTTCTCGATATTCGCGCTGAACACCCCGAACGTCTGCTCGGGGTTCTTCTTGCTGGGCACGTGTTTCAGCTCCGGCGTCACCCCGTAGAAGAAGCAATACAGCGCCCGCTCACTGTCCACTGCCGCCTTGATCTGCTCCAGGAACGCCGTGCGCTTGCGGTAGTTTTCGATAAGTTTTTTGCTCAGGTAGACATTGACCGAGTAGGGCTTCTTGTCGAGCCATACCTTCTTCTCGAAGTCGATGCGAAAGCTGCTGGTGTAATCCTTGATCGCCTTGATCTTGCCCCAGTAGATCAGACCCTTGTTGTCTTGCAGGTATTCGATCTTCTTGAAAAACGTCCAGTAGGTCGCGGTGTGCTCGCCGATTTTCAGCGGCATGCGCTTGAGCGTGTCTTTGTCGTCGATATTGGACACAAAGCATTCCACCGGGTGGGCGAATACGCTGGTTTTATCCGGGGTGGTGTCGCTACTGCTGGCAGATGGGCCGGCGAGGTTTGAGGGAGTTTTCGCCGGCTCCTGTGGGATCTGCGCCTCGGCACCGGCCACCGGCGTGCTGCGCGGGTACGTCCGTCGAGTCAGTAAAAATTCCGACGGGAAATGGTCCTCGCGCTCGTCATCGGTTTCATCGGTAGCGCCCTTGTGCGTGCTGGCGTAGCGGCACCCTTCGACATGCCGGGTGCTGGTCTTGTTCTTGAAATGCGGCGTGCGCACGTAGTTGACGTTTTTTGCATTGAACGTGCTCAACGCATTGCCCGTATCGAATGCCGCTCGGCACGCATCGTTGGGGCAGAGGAAACTGTCCTTGTCGGAGTCGTAGGCAGCGGTTTCGTCGAAATTCAGGTCTCGTACGTCGTAGATCGACAGCTTGTCATCGAGACTCAGGCTGTAGGCCGTGTCGAATTTCATGGGGCTCGGGTCCGTGAGAAGTTTCGCTATTAATAGCGGGATCCCACGTAAATATCAGCAAGAACCTGCACCCCGCCGCCCACTCAGAAACATAAGGTGCCACCCACCGCCGTCAATGCACCCAACGCATAGAACATGCTCGTGGGCGCTGCATTGATCAGCAAGCAACCACAAATCACCGGACTCATCGCCCCGCCAAACGCCGCCAGGTTCTGGGCGCCGTAGTAAATGCCGCGCAGGGCATCTGGGGCGATGGTGTCGATGAACAGGTACTCCGAGGGATAGATGATCATCTCACCCAAGGTGAACACGAACATCGCCAGGCACCAGGTGAGCAGGCTGTTTGCCTGGCTGAAGCCGATCAGCCTCGCAATGAACAGCACGGTTCCCAGCAGGATCCAGTAGCGCAACCGTTCACGCTTGAGAACCGGCCGATCAGGAACAGCGCCGACGCGGCTTCGGTGATCACCAGGGTCAGGGTGGTGAGGTAGAGGTTGCTGGCAAAGGTTAGCAACAGAAAACCAATGGCGCTGAATAGCATGGCCAGCAAGGGGCTGGTCATTGCGACGACAGCCAGTTCGTCTAGGCCTCGCAGGTCGAAGCCGTCGCCATCCTGGTCCTGACTGGCCGCTTCCTCGACTTCCTGCCGGAACGCTACGCCGCGCCCTTGGTAAGGGAAGGGCGCCTGCGCGCACTGTGCCCGGAGCAGGTCCACCTGAGCACCGCGTTCAACCTGATCCTGCGCCACAACGCGCCACGAAGCCCGATGGTAAGAGCCTTCGCCACAGCCTTGGGCGTGGACCTCAAAGCTACGACATAGCTCTCCCGAGCTACACAGATCAAATGTAGGACGGGTCGAGCTTTAGCGAGGCTTCGATGGGATCGACGTTCGACCAGTAACGGAATGTATATCCCATTGACATATCCATTTCGTGGTGTAGCGTTGCGTAATCACACGACCACTGGAGGTAGGCCATTATGGACCAAGGTTCTGTATTTCAAAGCAACCGCAGCCAAGCTGTACGTTTGCCAAAGGCTGCTGCGCTGCCGGATGACGTAAAACGTGTAGATATCGTCTCAATCGGTAGGGCCCGAATCATCACCCCAGCCGGTGAATCATGGGACAGCTGGTTCGATGGCGAGGGTGCCACGCCGGACTTCATGAACGACCGAGATCAGCCTGCTGACCAAGAGCGGGAATCTTTTTAATGCTCAAGTTCATGCTCGATACCAACATCTGTATCTTCACAATCAAAAACAGACCCCAGCAGGTGCGCGAAACATTCAAAAAACACTATGGCCAACTAGCTATCAGTACCGTAACCCTGATGGAGCTGATTTACGGCGCGGAAAAATCACCTAACCCAGAGCGAAACTTGGCTGATATCGAAGGCTTTGCAGCACGTCTGGAAGTTTTGAAATACGACCAGGATGCCGCTATGCACACAGGCCAACTTCGTGCTGAGCTAGCGAGAGCTGGTACTCCGATAGGTTCATACGACCAGATGATCGCTGGGCATGCCCGTTCGCAGGGCCTGATTATGGTCACTAACAAACGGCGCGAGTTCGACCGCGTGCCAGGTTTGCGGGTAGAAGATTGGGTGTAAGCGGCGTGTTAAAACGCCGTCCCGAATACGGCTTACGCACCACGCCGATCCAAATGTGGGAACTGTCGAGCCCAGCGGGGCTGCGAAGGGATCGACTCGGTGTTCCAGCCGATCCCAATTAACCCCATCACCGCTGCAACCGAGCCCGCTTTTTCTTCTTCGCATGAAAATGCCGAAAATGCGCATCCTGCGCCGCCGCCAGCAACTCCCGATCCCCACGCGTGTCGCCCCAGGCCCGCAGCCGATACTCGCCCAAGTCGCCATACACCGCTTCAAGCCGCAACACCTTGTTCTCACACCGGCAATTATTCCCGGTGAGCTTGCCGGTCAACACCCCGTCGACCACCTCAAGCTCAGTGCCAATCAACTTGATACCCAGCCGATCCGCAAACGGCTGCAACACCAATGCCGGCGACGCCGAACACAGCGTCACCACGGCGCCCGAGCCCAACTCCTGCTCCACCGACAACACCCCCGTCGGGCGCATCAACCGCGCCCAATTGCGCTGGCAATACTCCTCGGCCTTCTGCTGCACCCACGTCTTCTGCACCCCAGTCATAAAGGTGCGGATCAACTGCGCCTTCAACTCATCGCGGCTGATCTGCCGCACCAAAAAGCGCAGCCCCGGCACCGCCAGCTTGACCATCCGGCCATAGAACTCGCCGGGGCCAAAGGCAAACTTGAGGAAGGGCACGAAACTGTCGTGGTGGGTGAGGGTGCCGTCGAAGTCAAAGACGGAGAGTACTTTGGCGTCGATGGGGCCGGCTTCGAGCATGTCTGGGTTCACGGGTTGGCCTCGGTCCTATCTAGTATTTTTTAGTGCGCATCAGCTGTGACAGCAGGAGTCTACTCCCGTGCCAATCTTCCGATTTTGGCGTAAAGCCCTTCGGTGAAAGCCTCCCGGTCACTCGACCGGTGACAACGCTGATGGCAATTGGGGCACAAGGCTACAGCATTGGTGATGCGATCCGAACCCTTCTGGGCGAGGTGCTTGACGTGATGTACTTCAAGAAATGGCTGGCCGTCGACCTCGAACGGCGCGTTAGAGCTGCAGCCTTCGCAGATGCCGTTGGCTTCTTTCAGTACCCAGGCACGTACCCTCGGGTCACGAACAAAGGAGGTGCTGACGCTCGATACCTTCTGCGGCTGGGCAATGCCGTCCGGTAGCTTATGGAAAGGTTGCTGCTGCAGTTTGGACGCGCGTCGGATAAGCGTTTGCTCGTCTGCCGTTTGGGCCGCGTCTTCGGATTCGAATACACCCTGTGCGGCGAGGGCTTGGCGGATACGTTGCTCTACGCCTGTGCCTACGTTCTTCGCTGGCTTATAACCTTCGATGCGGTCCCAGCCCATACGCACAAGCACGGTGGAAATATTTTGCATGCGGAATTCGATGGAGCCTTTTGCACGGCCAGCCACCGGGCCCTCGCGTAGAAGGCGGTTTTCGAGTGCTTTGTTGAACGGTTGGCCGCTCTTTTCCCAGGCCAACATCTTTAAGTACGCCTCGACCGCAGCTGCCAGCTCCGCGTCGCTCCAGTCCGTTTTGTCTTTCGTAATATCCATGCAGTCGCCGAGGGTAGAAAACCCTCGGACGATACTGAGTAGCCATTATTGCGTCTACGAAATTTCCTACGCATTGGTAGGATTCGGCGGTCGTCCGCCTTAGTAGATTCGCTGCTTCACTCGGAAAGTTTGAGTGAGCTTGCGCCACCACGGAGTCCTTGCCGACTCTTTCCGGTAGGTTCGATTGACCAACAGATATGGCATGTCTCGAAGGCGAATCCAGCCTTCATCCTGCCAATGCAGCAGGTTCAGCGACATCTCAGGCCAATCCAACATGCTCAATAGCGGTCGCTCTACCGTTCGGGGTTGGCACTCGTCACGCAACGTCGGGACGACTTCATGAGTGAGCCAGCTACGCACTAGGCGATTCCCAGGTGTGTAGTGATAGACCAGCAACGCATAAGCGCCTGATTCGCTGATCATTAGCATTTCTTCCGGCTGACCGTGGTATAGCAGCTTTATGGTTCTTCGCTGGTCTTCATCTAGCTTGCGCGTCGTTCGCTCATCCAGATACCACCCCATCAAACGCCCAAGGTCTCGAGCGCAGAACCAGGGTTGGTTTTCCAGAAGGAGGGCGTGAAAAGGAAGGTTTTGACGGGTAAAGACGGTGGGGACAAAAGGGTCATACATGGAACACCTCCGGGTTGGGAAGTGCTTGAAGGATGGCTCTTACGCAGTAGATTGCCTTCGCGAGGAAGGTGAAAATTCTAGGCATTTCCATTACCTCTGTGTGATGTCAGCTTTCTTAGGGCTGGGTGCCGGGAGTTAAGAAACCCCACACAGAGGGCCGGACATATTCCCCTTTCGGGTCTTGTATTAGCCCACTCCCGGCATAACAGAGATTTTCCATGCCCACGGGGAAACCGTAGGCACAAAAAAGCCGCTACTGTCGGGTGCGGTCAGTCCGCTGTGTGAGGTGTTTCTTAGGCACCACGGTGAGACTACGAGAACGATTAGATTAGGTCAATACGATTTTATGGATAAACTTAAGATGGCAATATGGTATCGGAAATAGGTTGTTTTCAACCGATATGTTATAGATTTTCTAGCATTATTCGAATTTCTTTGAGTGCTGAACCTAAATTATGTATGTGCTGAATTCGGAAGTCTGGCGCTGTAGTGTCTAGAGTGAATAACTCGTTTTCTATGTGTGCAATAATTTGAGAAGCTTCCTTTTTTAATATTCTCATTTTTCTCACGGTGCATCTTGAGGGGCGGTTTAACGAAAGAATATTTATCATGTAGTCTGATTGCTGCGTAAGTGCAGAGATTTTTCCGTCTCTAATGACACTAAAATGATCTGCGCGAATTACTCTGAATGGATCAATAAAGTAAGTTAGGGAGTGATTTTCGTCTGGCCAGAAATTAGATTTAAGTAAATTACACTTGGCGCACGCCAATACGAGGTTCTCTGGAGATCTCGATAGTTCGGGGAAAAGCTTTTGAGGACGAAAGTGATCTAAATGCATACCCTCGCCACCATTCTCTCGAAGAAGAATATCGCAATATACGCATCTAAAAGCACAATCCTCTGATATTTCATCATAATAAGCACGATAGTCAGCAAAGGGGGTGCCAAGAGAAGAGAGTTTATACTGGCTTCTGCGTGTTATTTGAGGGTAGAACATTTTTATAGTCCTAACAATTTTTTTACTTCTGCGAGTTTATCTTCGACTTGGGATACTTTTCTGCTCAACTCTTCTGAGTCAATCAACTCAGATGCAAGGATCTTTCTTTCGCGATAAAATCCTAGTTCTTTGTATTCGTTTAACTCAGTGTCATCAAGCCCTTCGGTGCTAGATTTTCTAAGTAAGGTCTCGAATCTTTCATTTCTATCATTTGTTATAGTGCGAAATATATTGAGATGTCTTCGGAGTCTTATGGATATGGCATTTACTTTATCTGCGTCGATCAAATCATCCTTGCTTAGTACGTATTCGATATTTCCATCGTTGGCGTCTAACTCTTGAGAGAAGTTTGTCAGTATGTATACAGGTATTTTTTGATCGAGGTTTCGAATTGTTTCTGCTAGTTCCGTCCCGAAATAGTTTGCGGTTCCGGCGGCTTTCAGTTTCTGGTCTATTATGATCGAAGAAATGTTTTCATAAGAGAAAATGATCTCTACCATTTTCTCTTTAAACATAATAGGTTCAATAGCTATAACCGTCGCTTCCTCACCAAAACATTTTTGTAGTGCGCGACCATTAACTCTTAATGCTTTGGGTTCTTCGTCGATATATAAAACTATAGGTGTCATTTTATTTCTCCAGGAATAGTGATAATAAATTCCGCTCCGCCAAGTGCTCCTTTGGGTATAGCAGTTATAGTTCCTTTTGCGTGGTCAATAACAAAAGTTTTTACAATTGAAAGCCCCATGCCGGTTCCAACGACTGTGCCCCTTTCATCTCTGCGTGTGCTGTACATCGGATTGAACAAGTGGCGTTCGGCACCAGCCTCGATTCCGCAGCCACTATCAGCGAATCTGATTTCCACATTGCCGCCAATGTCCTTGGCGCTAACTCTTATTATTCTTGCACCTCTAGGTGTGTCTCTTAATGCCCAAATAGAATTGGAGATCATGTTGACTATTATGCTTTCCCAATCAATTTCAAAAGCAGTGATTTTTTTTATGGTTGGAGGGATTCCTGTTATATCGACTTCAATATTTTGCCTTGAAATAGACTCATCAAGAGAGTCGAATACTCTTTTTGAAATCTCATATATACTGATTTTCCCTTTTTTTCTTTTCTCTTTTTTTACATTTCCTAATGAGAAAGATGCGAAATTTTTAATGAATCTTGTGCTATCAATTATGATATCTAAATCATCAATTATCTCGCCTTCAATTTTCTCGGAGATCATAAACTTGCCAAGCATAAAGTTTTCTTTTAGTTCAATAGCGCTGAGTGCGGCAAGGTTGCAGAATTCTTTTGCTTCATGGCCAAAACATACGGTCAAGATGCCGAGAGAGGCGAGGTTTGCAAGCGTGTCTTTTTCGCGCTCTATTTCTTCTTTTTTGGCAGCATAAGCCCGTTCATGTTTTTCAGAGGCTTTTTGAGTTTGGATAACAAATTTTTCCACCTCTGCTATTTTTTCTTTTATATTATTGTCTGAAAATGAAGATCCAGTTTTTACTGCTTCACTAAGTTCAAATACTGCTTTGTTGCTCTTTGCAATGAAATTGTCTAGAGCTGATTTAGAATCATCGAAGTCGTCTGGAGGTGCATTTTTTCTTGCATGCTCGATGGCAATGTTTTCGAAAGTACTCACAACTTTCATGGCAAAAGCTCTTAGATCCAGAAAAGCATTTGTTTCTACCATGCCTTCCCGATTAGCTTGATCTATTAGATTGCTATTTTCAAAGCGACTTATAAATACAGCTCCTAGAATCTGGTGAGGAGCTACTCTCCAATTACCTTGCCTTATTCCTGATGGGTTTTTAGCCTTCCGAAGTCCAAAGTCAAGCCAGTCGCCCCTGCCTGAAGGTTCTCCGTAAGGTCTAACTCTAAAAAAGTCTCGATATATTCTAACTCCATTATGGAGCTCCATAAAACTACTCCACTCTTTCCTTGTAATTGCAGTGGGTTCTGGTTGAGGGATGTAGTACATCTTCATTGAAAGAGGGCCACATTCAGGTTTCGCCCTTTCGGGTAACCAATCTTCCCATTTTACTGGGCCCTCTTTTATTAATTCTCCCGTTGTGCTGTGAAGTAGATCTATACTTATTAAGTAGTTCTTATCAATGTTCGCATCCACTGACCAAACTGCTGCGTCTAAAACTTTTTCTGAGCTTAGTTTTCCATTTAGAGATTTATAAGGGCAATTGAAGTCTATGGTGTAATCATTAACGGATGCGAAAGGCGATACTAGTAGCGATAATTCATTTCGGAGTGCTGTTAGTCTTTCTTCACTCCATATCTCTTTTAATCCGAGTAGGATCAAACGGGTTCCGCTTTTTTTTCGATAAAATAAATTTCCGTATTTGTTACTTGCTGGAAGACTTCGTGAGAATATTTTGTGAGTTACGCTAGAAATAGTTGCGGTTTTATCATCGTATTTTTTCCAGTCTACATGTAGCTCCAATACCGAGTCTGATTCCGCAGTTTTGGTCTGTAGAATAAGCTTTCGGCATAGGCGATCAATACCCAAGCGCCCAAGTCCTTTTGCTCCAGTGAAAATTCTATTCTTGCCTCTGGAGTGGACAGCATCAGATTTATGTTCGGTGCCGATTTTAAGCCAGACAGACTCAAGCGTATTTAAGTCCATGCCATCTCCATCGTCTTCAATTACTACAAGAGATAAAGGGCTATTGAGTTTTATGAAATTTATCGAGACTTCTTCTGCGTTTGCGTCATATGAATTTTTTAATAGCTCGCCTATGGCGGCGGTAGAGCTAGCGATACTTTCTCTGCCTAATTGCAGAGGAAGTCGTGCTGCGATATCAAATGGCGCACTCTTAATTAGCTTTTTGGGCATGCGAAACTCTCCATTTGATCGTAATTGAATTGTATGTCTGTTAAGTACTTTGCTAAGTCTAGCTCTTTAAAGGTCTTATTTTCGAAGCTCTCTCCAATGGCCTCCAATACACTAAGGGGAGGGGTTGGAAGTTTGTTCAAATCTCCAGCATTAATCTGCGTGTGTCCTAGCCTCTCTGAAAAGTAATCACTAACATAAGTCGAATTTAAATACCAGGAGAGTCCTTGTGCCTCTCTGGAGGATAGAACCCCTTTTGGCTTGGATATGTAATTTATATGGTTCTCTATAAAAACTAAATCGGGTCCATTTTTGAGAAAAGGCGCCGCGATAATATGAGAAAAACTATCTTTTGGGCTGAATCTTCTTACTAATACATAATTCTGGTTTGGGATGCCAAGTTTAGTAGTTTCTTTGCAGTTTAGGATGTGTTCATGTTTAATTGCTAATGGCCATTTTATCTCCATTTTTTGAACGTGTTGCATCCATAAGAGCGGTGCTGTTTTTTTATTGGCCTTGCATTTTAGATAGGTTTGGGCCCTAAATGGTACAACTCTACCGGTAGAAGCTTTTATACCTGCACTTAAAAGAGTTTCGCTAAAAAAATTTATTGAAAAATTTTTAGGATTTTTTATTATTACAAATGTCTGATCTTCATTTTTTGGAAGAACTTCTATTCTTTTGGCAGTTCTAGTGTTTCTTTGGCTCAAATCATCGTCACCTAAGCTAAAGCTGAGCGCGATTAAATCGGTTTTTGATTGCGATTTTTTGAACCAAGTTATCATTGATTCCTGTTGTATACGTTCTTTTGAAAAAGGGGCATCTCTACTTTCAAATAAATGAACAGCATATAAATCAAGTGATGAAAATATTTTGACTCTCAGTTTTTTAAAGTAGAGTCCACTTGTCCAGCTCCGTGGTGTTAGGTAGCACGCATTACCGTTTGGGCTTAAGTGATCTGCGCACTTTGACATGAATAGGCCATAAATATTTGGTTGACCATGAACTACATCGTTATTTGCAATAGAGCGTTCATCATCTTTTTTTATTTTGAAAAAAGGGGGGTTTGTAATGATAAGGTCATATGTTGCTTTGCTGTTTGAAAGCAAGAAGTCACTAAATATAATTTGGAATCTGAGTTTGATTCCATATGCTTTTAGTTTTCTTGATAAGAATTTTTTTAATTTTGTAAGTGAGCTTTTTAGCGTGATGTCAGTTTCGTATGCTGTCACGTCAACTGCTATTGGTTTTTCATTAAACGTAAGCAATGTGTCGATTAATGCTGAAAGTAAGACTCCAGTGCCAATAGCAGGTTCGAGGATACGAAGTGTATGAGGGACTGGAGTAGTGAAAATCTTTTCGGACATGTATGACGCTATTTTCGGTGGCGTCATAAACTGACCATAATTTTTCTTGTGAGACAGGGACGTCTTGAGTCGATGTTCTAGGCCTAGTCTATGAGAGTAATCTAGACATTTTGCCGTAGTTGGCGTGATATCGTTCTTTGCCATTTCAACTCTTCACTTAGCTTGCTAAGGTTTTACGGTTTATAAAGGTGTCTCTTTACCTGAAAACAATTCTTAAGGCAAGATTTATCTTGGTGTGGCACGAGCATGCTCAGGATGCTAATTATGATTTTCGAAGTAAAAAAACGGACGTAGCTCCTCAAAAAAATGGTGAGATAATTGGATCTGACTTAGTAAATGCATGGAAAATTAAACAAAAATGTGCAGAAAAATAAAGGGCTACATATGTAGCCCTCTGGTTATAAAGATATATTTCTATATCAATCCCAGCTCAACGCCCCACCCGTCTGATACTCAATAACCCGAGTCTCAAAGAAATTCTTCTCTTTCTTCAAGTCCATGATCTCGCTCATCCAAGGGAACGGGTTGGTCGTGCCTGGATACTCTTCCTTCAAGCCAATCTGCGACAGGCGACGGTTGGCGATGAACTTGAGGTAGTCCTCCATCATCGCCGCGTTCATGCCCAGCACGCCGCGCGGCATGGTATCGCGAGCGTATTCAATCTCCAGCTGAGTCCCTTGCAGGATCATCTGGGTCGCTTCTTCCTTCATCTCGGCATCCCACAGGTGTGGGTTTTCGATTTTGATCTGGTTGATCACGTCGATACCGAAGTTCAGGTGCATCGACTCGTCGCGCAGGATGTACTGGAACTGCTCGGCCACGCCGGTCATTTTGTTGCGGCGGCCCATGGACAGGATCTGGGTGAAGCCGCAGTAGAAGAAGATGCCTTCTAGGACGCAGTAGTAGGCGACCAGGTTGCGCAGCAGTTCTTTGTCGGTCTCGACGGTGCCGGTTTCGAACTTCGGATCGGAGATGGAGCGGGTGTATTTCAGGCCCCAGGCTGCCTTTTTGGCGACCGATGGGATCTCGTGGTACATGTTGAAGATCTCGCCTTCATCCATGGCCAGCGATTCGATGCAGTACTGGTAGGCGTGGGTGTGGATCGCTTCTTCGAAGGCCTGGCGCAGGATGTACTGGCGGCACTCCG
>NZ_RWIO01000029.1:0-4310 GCF_009764655.1 Pseudomonas sp. PB105 | reverse complement strand
GCGAAGGCCTTTTGGTTACTTTTGTGCCTTTACAAAAGTGACACGCCGTAAGGGCGTAACCCTAAGTAGCCGTTACCGCAGAAACGGATATGTACTCGGTCAGATCCAACATCCTGGTCGGCTGTCAAGCCGCCATCGGGGGCAAGCCCCCTCCCACATTTAAATCGCGGGGCATCAATTAGATACGCGTCGGCTATCAGGTTGTCACGGGAGCAAGCCCCTTCACCACAGGTTCAGGGCCACGCCAAAGTTGTGTAGATACCTATGGCCATCGGGGGCAAGCCCCCTCCCACACTGGGTAGTGCCTACTCCGGGTAGAGTGAGGCGATCAGATCCGCACGTTGCCCCGTGGCCCGGCAATCGCCCAGATAATCAGGCCCAGTACCGGCAGCAGCAGGATCAACAGGATCCACAACACCTTGGCGCCCGTGCTTGCGCCGCTTTTGAACACGTTGATGATCGCCCAGATATCCAGCGCGAGGATGATCAACCCAATCAAGCCATTAAAAGTGGAACCCATGGTGTCGCTCCTAAGTGAGGGCATGCCCTTGTAGGATAGTCAGCCCTGGCCGGGGTTCCGTTTTATTTCAGACGTGGATTGCCACCTTCAGCGCTTCCAGGGATGGCTCGGCCTTGATGCCGACTTCGCCACACAGCTCCAGCACCCGTGGCAGGTCGTTGCCGAACACCAATACAGCCTGGATCTCATCATCCAGCGGCTGGCTGAAATCAAGCAGCACATAGCCGCCATCTTCCGGGCTCAGGGCACTCATCTGGATCTGAATGCGGTTCAGGGCAGTGAGGCTTTCGGTCTTGGCCAATTGCTTGGGCTTGAGGTTGAACGAAACGCCCGGGCCGAACGAGGCGACGATCTGCGCAAACAGCTCACCGTACGTGTCGGCCTGGAACAGCACGGTCTCCGGCAGGCTGCCCACCACCACCCACTCCCCCAACGGAATCGGGAAGCTGTCGTCGTAGTTGATGTCCGGGTTGGCGGCCAGAAATGCAGCAGGATCCGCGTAGGCTTGGGCAGCCTCATCGGCGATCTTCGCGACCTCGTCGTCGCCCATGACCCCGGCGCTGATTTTGCTGATGAGTTCGACGAGGCTGGTTTTCATGGGGCGATCCTGTAGCGGGCTGGTTTTTGAGGGCGCAAAGCCTACACCAGTTTCTGCAACTGCGCCGCCGTATCCACTGCGCCCATGGTCTGGGCGGCTGCCAACGCGGTTGCGCCTTGGGCATCCGTAGCCTTGGGGTTGGCGCCCTGGCCCAGCAGGTAGTCAACCATGTCGACGCGGTTGAACATGGCCGCCATCATCAGCGCGGTGCGGCCATCAGAGGACGCGGCGTCTACCGGCGTACCGCCTTCGATCAGCGCCTTGACCACCGGCAGGTTGCCTTTGAAGGCGGCACCGGCAATCGGCAGTTGGTTCTTGTCATTGGCGATCAGCGGGTCGGCCTTGAACTCCAGCAGGACTTTTACCGCCTCGGCGTGGCCGTGGTAGGCCGAGAGCATCAGCAGGGTGTCGCCATTGTGATTGCGCAAATTGGCCGGCAAGCCTTTGGCCAGCAGCGCGGCAAGCATGGCCGCGTCACCGCTGCGGGCAACGTCGAAGACTTGCTCGGCAAATTCAGCGGCTTCATCTTCGGTCATTTGTTTCGGCTGGTCGGACATGTGGGGCTCCTTATCTGGTGCTTATAGGGCGCCAAGTGTCGCGAGGGAGTTCCCACCTGTCATGGTTTTTTTGTCAAAAGCCCCGATAGGCACAATCAATAGCGGAATTGACCGCCCTGGATCTGCGCCAGCAATTGCCCGGTGACCGGCACGTAGCAGTCCGAACCCGGCAGCCAGGCATACACCGGGTCATTGCCCGACTTGCCTGGATCAAAGGCCTCCTCCTTGAGCTTGACCTTCTGGTACTTGAAGGTGCCGGTGGTTTCCATCTTGACCTTGATCCGCAGGAACAGCGGCACCGCATAGGCCGGCAATTGGCCGTGGGCGAACTGCAGCAGTTCGCGCATATCCAGCGCGGCCAGGGATTCGCTCGGGGTGATGGCGACCATGCCCGCACGGCCGTTGGTGTTTTCGATCTCGACGCCATAAGCCACCACTTCGGCGATCTGCGGGTGTTGCAGCAGGACGTTCTCGACTTCGGTGGTGGA
This sequence comes from Pseudomonas sp. PB105, assembly GCF_009764655.1. Classification (NCBI taxonomy): domain Bacteria; kingdom Pseudomonadati; phylum Pseudomonadota; class Gammaproteobacteria; order Pseudomonadales; family Pseudomonadaceae; genus Pseudomonas; species Pseudomonas sp. PB105. The sequence continues at coordinate 2,147 of NZ_RWIO01000029.1, read as the reverse complement.
GACGTTTTCACCTTTCCAGCGGTAGGTGTCCCCCAGGCGATCGACAAATTGCGCATGGCCGAAGCCAATGCTGCGCAACAAGTCGCCGGTATTGAAGTAGCGGTCGCCCTTTTCAAACACGTCGGTGAGCACGACCTTGCGGTTCTTTTCCGGGTCGGTGTAGCCGTCGAAGGGGGATTTTTCATCGATTCGTGCCAACAACAGGCCCTGCCCGCCCGTGGGCACTTTATGCATGAAGCCATCGCTGCCACGCAGCGGCTCGCCGCCTTCGTGGTCGTAGTCGACGAGGGCCCAATGCTGCAGGCAAAAGCCAATGGTGTTGTCGAAATTCAAGACGTTGGTAAAGCCGATATTGCCGTCGCTGGCCGCGTACAACTCGCAGATATGCTCGACGCCGTAGCGCGTCTTGAACTGCGCCCACACGCCAGGGCGCAGGCCGTTGCCGACCATCTTGGTGACGCGATTGTCACGGTCGTTCTCGCCGGGCGGCTGGTCAAGCAGGTAACGGCACAACTCGCCGACGTAACCGAGGGTGGTTGCCTTGAACTTACGCGCGTCATCCCAGAACTGGCTGGCGCTGAACTTGCGGCGGATGGCAAAGCCCGACGCGCCGACAATCGCCGAACCCCAGCACACACATAATCCGGTGGCGTGGTACAGCGGCAAGGTGCAATAGAGGACATCATCCGGGCCCATGTCCAGGGCGATGCTGCCGAAGCTGACGGCAGTCTTGGTCCAGCGACCATGTTTCATGATCCCGGCCTTGGGCAGGCCGGTGGTGCCTGACGTGTAGATATAAAAGCACGGGGCATTGAAGAATATCTGCGCGGTGCTGGCCGGGTTCTGCACCGAGCACCCGGCACTGGCCGCCATCAGATCGATATAACCGTCCGGCACCTCGCTGGACGGCTGGTCGGCGACGAACCAGGTTCGATCAGCCGTGATCGCGACCTGATCACGCACGTCTTGATAGGACGCCACCAGTTCCGCCCCGACAATAATGGCTACCGGGCTCACCAGGTTCAGGCTGTGCACCAGGGCCGCTTGGGTTTGCGCAGTATTGAGCATCGCGCAGACGCCCCCCAGCTTGGCCACGGCCAGCACGTTCAAGAGTAATTCGGGGCGATTTTCGACAAACAACGCCACTACGTCGCCTTTGCCAATGCCCTGGGCATGCAGGTGATGGGCGATACGATTGGCACGCTGGTTGGCTTCGGTATAGCTGAGCGCCCGGTCGCCGTACAGCAACGCATTGCCATCGGGATTGCGCAGGGTAGCTTGCTCAAAGTGCCACCCCAACCCGCAAGGCTGCGCGGGGTCGGTGACATTGGCGGCACGCATGCCACGCACGACGCGTGGCAGGGCACGAACAATGGAGGGCACCTTACGCAGCAACTTGCCCCAGGTGATCATGTCGTTCTGCGGGTGGCTCATGGCGGAACATCCTTTTTCTTATTGTTCGTATGATCCCAACGCATCCATACCTCCGTAAGAGGGAGGCCCAATGCATTGCAGGAAAATACGTCAGCCCTTCTTCGACTGTACACGCGGGATTTGAAAAGTTTTGTATCCCGACCGACGACAGCGGAAAAACGGAATTTAGCGGCGCAAAGGCAGTCTTCATAAATAACGGGGCGCCGATTCGACCGTCCCGAGTAGCGCAAAATGCAGGATGCATGATGGCCATTCATGCAAATTGCACGAAACCGAAAATTTTATATTTTTATAAACTACTGATTTATAACGATATTTTAATAAATCAGAAGCTGGCACAATCACTGCACCTATCACTCCATGCTTGCCAACTTGAGCCAACGGAGCTGATAGACATGAGCCTGATCCAAGATAAATTCGCTTCAGTATTCTCCAACTACGACGTGACCACCCAGCCACGTCCCGACGGCGGTATCCTGTTGACCCTGCGCAACAGTGAAGGCAAACAGGTCAAGCGCTCGATTTCCTACCAGCAGTTGCACACTGCCGATCAACTCACTTGGGTGATCAGCGCCATCCGCCGCGACCTGGCCGAACAAGCCAGTGACCTGCCACAGATTTCGATGCTGCAAAGCCAGAATCGCTTTGCACTGCCGACCTACCATTCGGCTTAAGCACTGCACTATAAAAAGGGCCGCGACGCCGTTGAGCGT